>CALDKL010000147.1 GCA_937898895.1 uncultured Verrucomicrobiae bacterium
CTTGGGAAAGCGCCCTTCCCTGAGAGCGCGAAGTTTGCGTAGAGGGAAACGCGCCGGGGTTCCTCACTGGGAACGAGGCTTTCCCAAGCCTCGGCGGCGCCTGGGTGGCCGGAAAGGTGGGGGGCGCTTGGGAAAGCACCCTTCCTTGGAACCGCGAAGTGCGCGAAAAGAGACATGCCGGGGTGAACTGTGAACAGGCCGCTCGACCCGTACTTCAGACTCTCCCTGTTCACGGAGGATGATACGCAAGCCCGGTTCGTCGGCTCTCCCGATGAAAATTTCTTCGTAAATGTTGAAATTTCGGAAGAATTGTCCATGATGCAATTTCCTGCTCTCGGAATCGCATTTGAAGACGCCCTCCACCGACTCCACCGCCCGTTTCGACACACCCTCCGGTGGCGTTTTGGAGAAGATTGATCTCTCAACCTCTCCTTTTTGCGGAGAATTATTTTTACGGGAATCTCTTGAAAAAGGGCGTTGGATTCTTCGAAATGGACAAGTTAGAGTGGTTACGGCAAATGTGCAGGGAGCGTTTGCGGGCGTCTTTGGACAGGTCTCCGAACGCATCGGTGGTCCCCAGGCTGAGGTGAGTATCGTCGTGCATCACGGCACCGAGGGCTGGCGGGTGGAGGGACGCAGTGACCGCTCGAGAACCCGAAACAACGAGCATGTCGCCGCCCTGCTGATGGCAGCAATGGTCGAGAAGGGAGCGGTTCGTGATCTGTCCTTCGGATTGGGGAGACTGCAATGCACGGTGCATCTGTTCTCGGCCGACGTGCGCGCCGGAATTCTCCACTGGGATGATTCCGATGCCCGGGCCGTTCTCGAAAACATGCCGCTGGCGAGGATCGAGGGAGAAAATCCGCGCATTGAGTCGCGCCTGCGGGAGATGGGCTTGAAGCGCCTTGTGGAATTGTATCCCTGGGATGAGATCGTTCCGGAGTTCCGCCAGTGCTATGCCTACTCCGCCGTCCGGCGCGGCATGCAAGAGGTCTTTTGGGCCGACCTTCTCGCCAATCGGCGTCAGGAACTGGAGGCTCTCGGCTGTGTTCTCACTACGGACAGCGGCTTCGGGCTGAGGGTGGTCGAACCCTTGGACTACTATGGCGAGATCGAGACCGGGGAAGATTCGGTGGACTGGTTTGGATTCGAATATGGCATCCGCCTCGGTGGCGAAAAGATCAATTTGCTGCCTTGCCTCGTGCGCTACCTCGAAAGCAAGCCGGCGGGCATTTCCCTGACCTCGCTCGAGCGCGAGGGAAACAAGAAGATCCCGATCCAGGTGGGGGAAACCGGAACCTTCGTGGCGATCCCGGCGAAGAAGCTGCAAACCATTTTGGGACTCCTCACCGAACTGTTTGATCAGCATCCGGTGACGAAGCAGGGAAAAATGCGACTGCACCCCGTCCGCGCAGCCCAGTTGGTCGCCTCACGCGGAGAGGAATCGCTCGTCGACCTTGCTCCGGAGGAACTGAGGCGGCGCGCCGAAGAGCTGGAGGCATTGAAGCCCAAGGTCAACCCCGAAGCCCCGAGTGGATTTCTCGCGAACCTGCGCCCCTATCAGCAGGACGGGTTCGAATGGCTGCAGTTTTTGAGAGAGCAGGGCTTGGGGGGCATTCTCGCAGACGATATGGGGCTCGGCAAGACCGTCCAGACGCTCTGTCATCTGCACTGCGAAAAAGTGGCCGGGCGTGCCGATCTGCCGAGTCTCATCCTCGCTCCGAAAAGCGTGGTTCCGAACTGGGAGAAGGAAGCGAAAAAGTTTGCACCCTCGCTGCGCGTGCTCGCCCTGCAGGGAGGAAACCGGAAGAAATACTATTCCATCCTGCGGCACTGCGATCTCGTGGTCACGTCGTATCCCGTCCTCTTTCGCGATGCGGAGGAATTGCTCAACCAGAAGTTTCACTTCGTCGTCCTCGACGAAGCCCACACCATCAAGAATACCGCGTCGCAGATCACGAAGATCGCGTGGAAAATCGATGCGCGTCACCGGCTCTGTCTCTCCGGCACGCCGATCGAGAACCACCTAGGGGAACTCTGGTCACTCTTTCATTTTCTCACGCCGGGGTTCCTCGGTTCCGAGGAAAGTTTCAATCGTTGCTTCCGGGCACCCATCGAAAAGAATCGCGACGAGGGATTGCGGAAGCGTCTCGCGGATCGGGTCGCTCCGCTCATGCTTCGCCGCACCAAGAGCCTGGTCGCCCAGGATCTGCCTCCCAAGACCGAGATTGTGCGCACCATCGAACTGCATCCGAAGCAGGTGGAACTCTACGAGGCCGTTCGCGCCGCCGTCAGCCGCGAAGTCCACGACGAGATTTCGCGGCTTGGCGTGGAACGGAGCAAGCTGCTCGTGCTCGATGCCTTGCTCAAGTTGCGGCAAGTCTGCAATCACCCGCAACTGCTGAAGATGCCCTCGGCGCAAAAGGTGAAGTCATCGGCGAAGATGGATCTTTTCCTGGAATGGATCCCCTCGATGGTGAGGGATGGGCGGCGCATTCTCGTCTTCTCTCAGTTTACCGGGATGCTCGCACTCCTCGAGCAGGCTCTGGCGAAGGAGGGGATTCGCTACCTGGTTCTGACGGGCGAATCAAAGGACCGGGGGCAACTCTGCGATGATTTTCAGGCGGGGAAAGCGCCCGTATTTCTCATCAGTCTCCGCGCGGGCGGGACGGGGCTGAACCTGACGGCGGCCGATACCGTGATCCATTTTGATCCCTGGTGGAATCCGGCGCTCGAATCCCAGGCCACCGACCGGGCCTACCGAATCGGGCAGAAGAACCCGGTCTTCGTCTACAAACTGATTACCGAAGGCACGATCGAGGAAAAGATCCTCATGCTGCAACAGAAAAAGCGGGCTCTCTTTGAGGGAATTCTCGAGGGCACTCCCCAGAAGTTGTCTTTCTCCGAAGAGGAATTGGATGACCTGCTCGCGCCGATGAAGTAGTCGGCCTCAAGACAGGGGCTCACTCGTACACCAGACCGGGAATCTTTCCGTGGGCGATGAGGCGTCCGGCTTCGGTATCGAGTTCGAAAATATCGACACCGCTGCCCGTCAGTCCGGTGGTGGACTTGCTGCGTGCCCCAAAAACGTAGTGTTTGTCCGCCTTCGGGTCGTACCCCATGTAGAGCATGACGTGCGAGACGCGGTGTCCGGATTTCCAAGTGCCCCCCCAGAAGATCAGGTCGCCGGGCGAGAGTTTTCGGAGCAGCTTGGAGGAGGCACTCTTTCCGTAAACGTCGTCGAGCAGCTTCTTGCCCTTGAGCCAGTCATACTGGTCGTAGGAAGTGCGGGGACAGTCGTCGATCCCGATCTTTGAAAGGAGATACTGAATCGTCGAGGAACAGTCCAGCCCACCCGAGTCGGGATCATCGGCACCGAAGACGTAGTGGAGCTTTTGTTTGGCCAGAGCGTGGGCCTCCGCACGGAGCTGGGAGAGAGTGGGAGCCTCCGGCTTCTTTTTCCCGGATTGGCCCGGCGAGGTGCCTTCGTTGTCGGACGGGGTTTTTGATCCGCCTGGGGATTTTGTGTCCGCATCTTCCTCTGCCGATGGTTCAGTGGACAGGTTCTTCGTATCGACGGAAGCGGGTTTCGGCTCGGGGGGGAGGTCCGCTTTCACCTCGGTGACTTCTCGGGATAACTCGGGCACAGCCCCGCCCTGGGAGAGGGAAGATGACTCCGGGGAAGGGGCCGGGATCGCTGCCTTGTCGGGAATCGGAGGAGGCGGGATCGTCAGGCGAACCGTCTGGGTGCGCATTTGATCAAAACCTCCCCGGACATTCTGTTTGATCGGCACGACCGGGCGAAAGGCGCGCGCTCTCGGCGGATTCGGGTCCGCATGAGCCACGGAAGGGAGATAGGACATTGCGGGCAGAACCACCGCAAAGGAAAGACTCAGGCGAAACAAGGGCATAAGTGTAAAATTAACATAACTTAATTAAAAAATAAAATAATTTTATTAAATTATGAATATTTTATCCACGGTCGCTTACGAGCGATCCCTATTGGTGAAAGGCGGCGACTTTGCGTGCCTCACTCGGGATTCGATGGCGAATGCTGCGAGTGGCGATTGCCTGGCTCCAGCGGCGGAAGGATGACTTTCCGCTTGAGGAGCCAGCAGACGCCGATGAGGTCATAAAGCCCCCGGATGGCGCGATCCAGATTCGTGTATTTCGAGGTGCCGGCTTTCCGTTCGCGGTGATTCACGTCCACCTCGGCAATCTTCAGCCCGGCGTGAGTGAAGATTGCGGGGAGATAGCGATGAAGTCCGTTGAAGGGGACGAGAAGGTCAACGTGGTCGCGATGGATCACCTTGAGGGAGCAACCGGTGTCGCTGATTCCATCGTGCAGGAAAAGTCTCCGGATCTTGTTGGCGATTCGGGACGCGGCACGGCGGCTCCAGGTGTCGCGGCGTTTCGCGCGCCGTCCCACGGCTACGTCGCAGTTGCCGGACCGGACGAGATCGAGCAAATTGGCGATGTTGGCGGGGTCATTCTGTCCGTCTCCGTCGAGCATCACGAGCAGGTCGCCGGAAGCAAAGCGCAAACCGGCGTACAGGGCGCCGCTCTGCCCGCAGTTCCGGGTCAGGCGAAGCGGCGTCACACCTGGTACGGACTGGAGAATCTCCCAGGTCCGGTCCCTGCTGCCGTCATCGACGGCCACGATCTCGGCTTCGGGTAGCCGGGAAACCAGTTCCCGCAAGACGAATTCGGCACATTCCTCTTCGTTGTAGAAGGGGACGACGACGCTCACCGTCCCGAGGGATGGCGGCGAGGTGCGGAGGCCGGGGCGTGTTTCAAAAGGGGACTGGTAGCCAGGGGAGGGCATCGGGTGGAGAGAAGTAACTGCGACTGTCGAGCCCGGCAACCGCTTTTCCCGGATTGACTCGGAGGAGGAGTTCCGCTATTCACTCGATGATCGCTCCTATCCTGAAACCTTTCCTTCGGAATCCATGAACCAACCTTTCCCGAAGAACCCCTTTGTCAACGTGCCCCTTCTCGCCTTGCTCTGGACGGTCTTCGCTGCGAGCAGTCTCGACGCCCAGGTTGCCGGATCGGTGGTGATCACATTCCGGAACCAGTCGAGCCGCACCATTGACCTGAGTTCGGCTCCTCCCGGGCAGGCCATGCGAAGTTTCGCGAAAATGGGTCCTGGCGAGGCGAAGTCCGTGCAATCGGCCCCGGGTCAAAACTGGATCCTGCTGCTCACCAACGGAAAGGTCTTTGCGGAATATCGGGCGACCGCTGTGGCGCGCCAGGTCTACGCGATCCAACAGGATGGAGGGGCTCCGGGTGGTGCAGCGGTTCCTGCGCCGGGGGCGGCGGCACCGACGGCTCCGGCGGGTGCGACCGGCTCCAAACTGACCCATCAGCAGGCCCAGCAGATGGTGAATTTTCACGATGCGAAGCGAGCCGAGGTCGGTTGCGGAAAGGTGACCTGGTCACCGGTGATCGCCCAGTTTGCCCAGAAACGGGCGGATACCATTGCCAGGACAAAACAATTCGCCCATTTGCCTCAGGGACAGAATCCCTACGGAGAAAATCTCGCTCAGGGGGGCGGTGGGAGCTATTCTGTAATTTCCGCGTGTGAGGATTGGTATTCGGAGAAGAAGAAGATGCCGAAAAACGTGCGCACGATGACGATCAATCTGTTCAACCAGGGGGTCGGGCATTATACGCAGATCGTGTGGAAAGGATCGACTCAGATCGGAGCCGGGATCGCCCAATATCAGCAAGGTGGGATCACCTGGACGGTGGTGGTGTGCTGCTACAATCCGCCCGGAAATGTCATCGGGGGAGCGATCTACTGAGGGAGGTGGATCGCAAGAGGGCTCTCAGAGGAGCGTCTCGACGAAATCGGTCGGAACGAAGGGTTTGAAATCCTCCACCTTCTCCCCGGTCCCGATGAAGCGGGTGGGTACCCCGAGTTCGTGACGAATCGCCACGACGCTGCCGCCCTTGCCCGATCCGTCGAGCTTGGTCACGATGACTCCACTGAGATCGAGGGCGCTCTGAAACTCGCGAGCCTGGGACACGGCATTGGAACCCGTGGTGGCATCGACGACGATCCAGCGTTCGTGCGGGGCCGTTTCGTCCTGCTTGGCGAGGGTGCGGCGGATCTTTCTGAGTTCCTCCATCAGGTTGTGCCGGGTGTGAAGGCGCCCCGCCGTGTCGCAGATGAGATAGCCGGCTCCCGTGGCGATGGCTTTCTGATGGGCATCAAAACAAACGGCGGAAGGATCGCCCTGATACTGAGTGGCCACCACCGGGACGGCGATGCGCTCGCCCCAGATTTTGAGTTGTTCGATCGCGGCGGCACGGAAGGTGTCGGCGGCGGCGAGGACCACGCCGTGCCCCCGAGCTTTCAAAAAGGCGGCAAGTTTTGCGACCGAAGTGGTTTTTCCCACACCGTTGACCCCTGCGACGAGAATCACGGTGGGTTGCCCGGCCGGTCCCGGCGGTGGCACCGGCATGGCATCCCTTCCGAGTATCGCGATGATTTCCTCACGGCAGGCCACGGCGACGGATTCGGCATCGAGTTTGCCTTTGCGCTTCTGCAGACGCCCGACGATCTCCATGGAAAGACGCACTCCGAGATCCCCGCCGATGAGGGTTTCCTCGAGGTCTTCCCAGTCCACGTCATTGCCCCGGAATCGATTGAGGATGGATTGGAACAGACCCATGAATGGCGAAATCAGCGAATTAGGGCGGTTCAACGCTTCAGGATGCGATCGAGGATCCCGTTGACGAAACGAGGGGACTCCTCCGTGCCGAAGCGCTTTGCGATCTCGATGGCTTCGTTGATCGCGGCCTGTGGCGGGATATG
>CALDKL010000148.1 GCA_937898895.1 uncultured Verrucomicrobiae bacterium
CGGGCCCCGAAGGAGCGCCCTTGCCCATCGTGCTGCCGAGTTCCTCGGAAAAGGAAACGGATTCCGCCACCGCCCACATCCTCGCGGAGCAGCTCGGGCGAATTTTCTCGGTGCCGTTCCCTGTCGTCGCGAGTGCGAAGGGGGCTGCCATTCGCCTCGGAATCCAAAAGGGCGACAATGCCGATGCGCTATCCCGCGAAGACTACACGATCCGGACCTCGGAGCGTGGGATCGATCTGGTCGGATCGACCGCTCTGGCCCTGCGTCATGCCGTTTGGGATCTGCTGCACCGCCTCGGGTATCGACAATTTTTTCCCGGCCCCACCTGGGAAATCGTGCCCGAACACACCACCTTCGTCGTCGACCTCGACGTTTCCGAATCACCCGACTACGCAAGCCGCCGGATCTGGTACGGCTATGGACTCTCTGACCACAACCGGACGGCCTATTCCGACTGGATCGAAAAGAATCGCATGGGGGGAGGATTCGCTCTCAACACAGGGCACGCCTATGGTCGGCTTATCCGGGCCCAGCAAGCCGTCTTTGATGCGCATCCGGAGTACTACGCCCTGGTCGATGGAAAGCGCCACATCCATCCCGATGCAAAACTCTGCATCGCCAATCCCGGTGTTCACGAAGCGGCAATTGCCTACGCACTCGCCTTTTTCGCCGAAAATCCCGATGCCGACAGCGTCTCAATGGACCCGAGCGACGGAGGAGGATGGTGTGAATGTGAGGATTGTGCAAGACTCGGCCCTCCCAATGATCGCGCAACGATACTCGCCAATGCCGTCGCCGAAGCCCTGGTCGCGAAGCTCGGGCCGACGCGGTATGTCGGCATGTATGCCTATGCCTACCATTCGGAGCCTCCCCGAGTGAAGGTCCATTCAAACCTGATCGTATCGGTGGCGACGGGCTTCATCAAAGGCGGTCACACCGTCGAGGCGATTCTTGCGGGCTGGGCGAAGCAGGGGGCCGCTCTCGGAATCCGGGAATACTACAGCGTCAACACCTGGGATCGGGATCTGCCGGGGGCAGCCCGGGGTGGAAATCTCGACTATCTCGCGAAGACCATTCCCGCCTTTCGAACGACCGGGGCTCGCTTTATCACAGCCGAATCGAGTGACAACTGGGGCCCGAACGGTCTCGGATACTACCTCGCCTCCCGAATGATGTGGGATGTCCGTGAAGCCTCTCGTCGCGAGGCCATCCTTTCCGATTTTCTCGAAAGTGCCTTTGGTCCCGCCGCAGAGCCGATGCGCGAATTCTACCAGCGCATCGACGGAGCGAATCAGGCCGCCAGCCTCGTCTACGACGATCTCCTCGCGCGAATGTTCAGACTCCTCGATCAGGCCAAAACGCTTGCCACCGCAGATCCGTCAATCGGCGCACGTCTCGACGCCCTGATACTCTGGACCCGTCACGCCGAACTCTATGATCGATACCGCCGTTCCTCCGGGCCGGAGCGACAAGCGGCATTCCAACGGATGCTGGAACATGCCTGGAGAATCCGGGGGACGATGATGGTCCACAGCTATGCCCTCTATCGCGATGTCGACAACCGTGACAAAGACGTCTCGATTCCCGCCGAGGCAGCCTGGAGCGTGCCGGAGCCGAAGAATCCCTGGAAATCGAGCACTCCCTTCGACCCATCGGAGATCTCCACCATTCTGCGAGAGGGCATCGCGAGCCACACGCCGGTCGAACTCGATTTTGAGCCTGTGGTGAGTGATGACTCGAAGTTGGTGCCTGCCCGGGACCACCTGCCCTTGCCGAAAGGGCCCGTCGGCACGGCTGACTCGGGCCGAGGCAAGCGATCCTGGCTCACCCTCGTCAATGACGCTCCTGCTCAGATCGTCCTCGATGTCACGGGAGGACTCATCGAGCACTATCGCGATCGTGGCAATGTCAGGATCAGTCTCTGGAAGATCGGTGGTGCCTCTGCCACGGGAGAAAGGGAAACCCTGGTCGCCGAAGACGCCAGCGTGCCTCCCGACGGAGTGGAGCGACGCGTCATCCTGACAGCCAAAGAGGCGGGCCTCCATCGCATTGACCTCGATGATGGGAATGATCTCACCCGGATAACCTGGCCCGATGGTCAGATCATGTCCTGGAAGATGAGCCTGGAAGAGCATCCCGATGCGATCAGCGGGCGCTGGACGCTCACCGCCTGGGTTCCCAAAGGCACGCGCGTGATCGGACTCTATTCCGCAGCCAATGTCGGTGAATTGGTCGATGCCGATGGAAAGAGGGCACTCGATCTGGCTGCCAAAGGGGGGCGCTTTCTCAGTGTTCCCGTTGCTCCGGGAATGGACGGACGGTTCTGGAAGTTCCGGAATGTGGCCGGGCGCGTCGCCCTTCTCTCGATTCCACCCTATCTCGCCCGAACCCC
>CALDKL010000149.1 GCA_937898895.1 uncultured Verrucomicrobiae bacterium
CGCAGGGCGAGCGCCAGCTCATTCTCATCGGGCCTGCCCTGATGGCTCGGAAAATGGAGGTCCTCATTCTCGACGAACCCTGCGCCGGACTCGATCCGGTGGCGCGCGAACATTTCCTGCAATTCGTCGAGGAACTGACGGAAAAGGGCTCCTTTCGCTCTCTCGTTCTCGTGACTCATCATGTCGAGGAAATCATTCCGGCGATCACTCATGCCCTCGTCCTGAAGGACGGAAAGGTCATCTCGTGCGGGGAAAAGCGTCGTGCTCTGAATTCCTTCAGCCTGTCCGAAGCTTTCGGAGCCGATTTGAAATTGCGTTCGCGACTCGGACGATATCGACTCTACTACGGAGACGAATTCATCCCCGAAGGAGGCCAGGTCGTCTGATCGGCCACGGAGTAGCCTCCCTCAATCCGAGAGCCTCCGCCGTGTTGCCTTGCGCTCAGAGCGATGTTGTTTCGCGACCCTCAGACGAGCCTTCTGGGCAGGGGAGGGTTTGCGCTTCTGGTAGCGCTTCCGGGCGCGAAGGCGGGCCTTTTCCAGAGTTTCCACAGCGGCGGTCTTCTCGAATTGCTCGCAGAGACGGACGCGGGCAATCTCGCGATTTTTCTCCCGCGAGCGCGATTCCTGGCAGCTCACTTCGCGACCGGTGGGGAGGTGCTTCAGATAGACGCAGGACGAAGTCTTGTTGATCTTCTGTCCGCCACTGCCCGATCCGAGGACAAATCGCTCCTCGAGATCCTCTTCGAGAATCCCGAGACGCTCCATTCGTTCGATGAGGGTTTCCATGCGGGACGATACACAGGGTTGACTCCCGGACATTACCCTATTGATTGCTGAAATTCCATGAAAGCCCGACTTTCAGACGTGGATCGCGCCCACGCGATCTACACGAAGCGGAATCTCGCCCTTTACGATTGGTGGGTCCTCGGTTTCTCGAACCGTCGCCTCTGGCATTGTGAGACGGAAAAACTCGTCGAACTCTATCAGACGCACCTTTCGCCCAATCACCTCGAAGTCGGGGTGGGCACCGGGTATTTGCTGGAGCATTCCCTGCCCGCAGAAATGCGACGACTCGCCCTGCTCGACATCAATCCAAACTGCCTCGAGCGAACCGCGAAGAGACTCCGTGAACATCATCCAGAGGCGCATCAGGAGAATGTACTCGAACCTCTTCTGCTAAACGGGGCGCGCTTTGATTCGATCGGGCTGAATTACGTGCTTCACTGCCTCCCCGGTCGGCTCGAGCAGAAGGCTCCCCGCGTCTTCGATCACCTCCTCCCCCATCTCCAGGACGAAGGCGTGCTGTTCGGAGCAACGGTCCTCGGGAGGGATCTGTCGATCCCCTTTGCTGCTCGAATGGCCATGGCCATCTACAGTTGGGAAGGCATTTTTTCGAATCAGGAAGATTCCCTTGGCGGGATGATGGAGGCACTTTCTTCGCGTTTTCGCACCTTCAACGTCGAGGTTTGCGGATGTGTCGTTCTGTTCTGGTGCAAAGGTTTGCGAAATTCCTATCGGAACACCCGCCCCCCGATGCGCGTGGATGAGGCCGCAGCGGAGTGACGCTGGAACCGGGCGGCGCAAGTGCGTCGCGCTTGTCCTTTGGATCCCAAAGGAATGCCGCCTATCGTGAGCCATGAAAGCACTCATCGTTTCCCTGCTCCTCTCCGGATTCTTCGCCGCCGTCTCGACCCTTCGGGCCGAGGATCCGGTCGATGTCACCATTGAAAAAGCGGCCACCTTGCTCACCTCGGGCGAGGGGATCACCGTGCTCGATGTTCGCACCCCGGAAGAGTTCGCCGAGGGCCACCTCAGGGATGCGCTGAACGTGAATTTCAACGCCGCCGACTTCGAGGAGCGGATCGCGAAACTTGACCCCACAAAACCCTATCTCGTCCATTGCGCCGCCGGTGGCCGCAGCGAGAAGTCGATGGAACTGTTTCAGAAGCGAAAGTTCACGAAGATCTATCACCTCGTCGACGGCTACAATGGATGGATCGACGCGGGCAAGCCAGTGGTGAAATGACTCACCCTTTGGGCTGGATCAGGACAAAGGGCGAGACAACCAGGGCGAGGAACTGAGCCTTGCTCTCCTCCCAGTGAAGGGCGTGCGGGTGCGACGGCGCGACGAGGTCCCCTGCCCTCCTCCAGCTCGCGACGCGCTCCGCGTCATCGAGGAAGAATGCCTGGCCAACTTCGAGGAGGGATAACGAAGGATCGACCCAGATGAGAGAGCCATTTTCAAAATGGGGCTTCAGATAGGCCCAATCGACTTCGCCGGTGTATTTTTCGAGTTTCTCGAGCGGCGATCCGGGGTCGCTGTCGTAAAATCCGTAGCGCATCGTTTCAGGTTCGTCGGAATTCATGGACGGTGAGGTATCGGCAAAGGAAAGTGATTTTTCGGGAGAATCCATGAGGAATTCCCGAGTTCTGGAGACTCCCGGCGCATTCTCGGGGAGAACCCCACCCGGACTCCATCCGACGAGTGCTGCCGTAGTCGCGCCATATTTTCTGTTCTCCGATCTGGCCTGGGACAGCTTAGAATATCCGGAAAAGCCCAATGAAACGGATCGGGACAATCCTACGGTTTGCAGGACTGCTTTCTTGCTACCCTGCCGTGGCCGGGGAGAAGGTTGATTTCAATCGTCAGATCCGCCCACTGATCTCGAGTAACTTCATAACCTGTCACGGACCCGACGAG
>CALDKL010000150.1 GCA_937898895.1 uncultured Verrucomicrobiae bacterium
GCTTCGACATGCGCTTCATCGTACGGGCCGACTTTGCGTAGACGGGCCAGATGAGAAGGCGGATGAGGATGGTGATGAGAATGATGGCAACCCCATAGTCGCCAACCCAATTCTTGAGATGGACAAGCCCCCAGATGAGGAAGGAGGCGATGGGTTTGATCGCCCAACCAAAGAAAAATCCAAAGATGGGGATCGCATCGTAGTGCATGACGCGCTGGCGGCGATCACCGAGATTCTTCAGCCGTGCGTACTCCTTCGGTCCGAGGTAGATCCCATATTCCACCTTGGCGGTCTCACCGGGAGCGATGTCTTCCTTCGGCAGGCTCATGGCCGCCTCGGAGGCGAACATGCGCTTCTTCGTCGAGGCCGCCTCATTGCCCTCCACCACCACCGGAAAACGACCGATCCAGACTTCGCCCTCATACGGAACCGAAGGCCGGACAATCGTGGTGAAGAACTGGTCGTTCACCCCGGCCCAGTGCAGTTGTTTGACGGAAAAAAGATCGTGTGGTTTTTCGCTGCCTCCGAAAATTCCAAGTACCTTCTTCCCCCCGAAGTGATCGACGGTCTTGTATTCGAAGTCGCCATCCTTGCCCATCCAGTACGATCCGATCTGCATGGACCACTCGTTGAGATGCAGGGGTGCGGCCGTGCCGGTGTAGAGAAAGTGAGTGCCGAGGTTCACCGCCGCCTTGCCCGTGTTGTGCGCCTCGAGCACCACCCCCACCTCGTAGGGGTCGGCATCCTTGCCCGGCAGCCGGATCGTCTTGCGCCATCCCAAACCGTCGGGAGTGGTCGTCGCATACACCACTTCGGTGGCTGATTTCGAGGCGACGCTCCACACGGTCTTGTCATGCTCTTTGGGTCCCGTCGAAAGGGATGCGACCGGATGGGAGGCTGTCTCGTTGATCGTGATGAGGGGCGACTGCCCAAGATGACGAGGATGTTTCTTCATCTCGACCCCCCGGATCCCGCCGCCCTCGCTGGTCAGGTGCATGCGGATGAAATCGTTCTCGAGCATGGCCGTCTCCGCTTTTGCCGCTCCCGGTGCCGGAGCTGCCACGGTTCCCGCCGGAGGATTCGACTCTCCCGATGAAGTGCCTTTGGCCACATCCGCTTGCGAAGCCTTCTCCTTTTTTGCCGTGGCGGCAACGGCGGCAGCCCTGGCCCTCTCGGCCTCTTTCTGCTGGGCGAGTTTGGTGGCCTCCTTCGTGCTCCACCATCCCCAGGTGATCAGGAGAGCGAAGCAGATGATGGCCCCGATCCAGGAGGTGCGATCCATGTTTTTCACGGCAATGGGCTTTCTATTTTTCTATGAGTGAGGAGTGATGTGATCGACATCCGCGCAGGACGAGGGCAGGTCGCACGGGCGGCGGCCTCTATACGCCGCCTCCGGATATTTCGCCACATATTCTTCCCATCCGGGCGGCGGATCGTAGCCCTGTCCGCCCCAGGGATTGCAGCGCAGTATCCGAAGGGTGCCCTGCCACGCGCCACGCAGCGGGCCGTTTACGGTGACAGCGTCGATGAAATACTGCGAACAGGTCGGAAAGAAGCGGCAACCGCTGAAGGGACCACACAAAAAGTGCAGGGGCGGCGAAATCACCACCTGGTAGATCCTGACAACGAAGATGAGGATCCGCTTCATGGTCCGGCCAGATCGCGTTCCCCTGTCGAATGAACCAGGGGAATCCGGTGCATGAGCCATTTCCACTCTTTCTCCAACTGACCCGAACTCGCCTCCGCAGCGGCCCCTCTCGCCACGATGACGAGCCAATGAGGAACCACGATGCGTTCCCCGGTGCGATGGATGACCCCCCGAATGCGGCGGCGCACCCGATTCCTCACCACGGCACCGCCGAGGCGCCGGGAAGTAATAATCCCGAGCCGGAATGGTTCGGACAGGGTCGGGTCGGCGAGATAACCCAGTACAAAGAAACGCCCCTGGATCGATTGCCCGGAGGAGCGAACCCGCTGAAAGTCCGCGCGTTTCGTGATTCTCCTGGCGCGGGGGAGCTTCATCGATCCTCCACCAGAACCTCATCCGAAATCGGCGGGCACTCTTCTTCCCGCGTGCGCCAAATGAATCACTTCCCGTGGAGCGACGTGTGGCGCTCGAAGTGAATCTCTGCTCCCTTGGGAATGAGGCGCTTGCGCCCCTTGCGGCGGCGGCGGCGGAGAATATCACGCCCGGCCCTGGTGGCCATGCGGGCGCGGAACCCGTGTTGGTTTTTGCGGGTGCGCTTCGAGGGTTGGTAAGTCCGTTTCATCTGTTCCGAAGGGTAGGGGCCGGGTGTTTTCGCCGACCGTGTTGCGGGATTCCCGCGATTTTCCCCTGCGTCGCACCGGAGATTCAGATAGGTTTCAGACCGGGAAAAACGCGAAGGGCCGGGAAAATACGACTGGTTCGGGAAAAGTCAATTCCGAGTTGATTTCCCACGCCACCACCGCGTCGCGGCTCGCTCCTTTCGTGAGCCTATCCCGCCCCGTTTTTCCTCTGATTCCGTGGCCTCGGTGTCTTCCATGCTTGGCCGTTCCCGTTTTTGGGTCAGGGCAGTGGTCCGGAATCGGGTGACTTTCTGCGCAGGCACCCCTGGCGGATCGCGAGCCAGATCAGGGGAGGCAACAAGACGCTCACCAGGAGAGCGAGAGTCGGATTCTCCACTCCGCGGTGCCCGATCCACGCATAGACAAATCCCATCGGAGCACTGCCCGCCAACAAGGCGGGAGCAAAGCGCCGCAACGGCATCCGCACCAGACCGGCAAGGCAGGCGACGACCTCGGGCAGGACAGGCATCCATCGCGAGATCGCTACGATCCAACCGCCCGGCTCGCCCCGGAAGAGACGTTCCCCTTCCGCCAGTCCCTTTTCGCCCGCCAGCCAGAGCGCGGTGGGACGCCCCAGGCGGCGACACAATCCATAGGCGAGCAAGCCCGCACCAAGGGAGCCAAGCGAGGACAGCAGGCCACCGAGGAGCCAGCCGTAGACATAGCCCAGAGCCGACATCACCGCCGTCGCGAGGACGGGCAAAAACAAATCGAGGATCAGCAGGAGCAAACCCGCGAGCCAGGCCCAGGCGCGCACCTCCTGAAACGAGGCAAGGAGCTTCTCCGGGGACATTGCCGCTTCCAATTGTCGGCCCCAGATCGCAAAGGGAATCATCACGAGCAGGGCGAGGGCGAGAAAGAGGAGCAGGAGGCGTTTCATGTCACTGCATCTGCGTGCTACTGTGGGGGAGATCTTCCAATCCGCACGAAAGATTTGCTCCATGAAACCACGTCCCGAACCCGTAGAACCCTCCCGCCTCCACGAACTCGCCCACGCTGTCATCCGCGAGGCAAAGTTTCCCATGCTCGCCACCGTCGATCCCACCGGGCAGCCGCGCGTGCGCCCCGTCTCGCCAGTGCGGGTCGATGACGACTTCACCGTCTACGTGGCGAATCTCCGGGACTACCGGAAGACCACCGAAATCGCCGCGAACCCGCGCGTCGAACTTGCCTACCTCTCCCCCACGCACGACCAGATCCGCATCACCGGAACTGCCGTGATCGAGGCCCGCAGGGACGTGATCCTCTCGATCTGGGAAACAAACCCTCTCCTTCGCCAATACCTCGGTTCGTCGGACAATCCGCAGTTTGTCCTCTACCGGATTGATCCGGAGCAAGTCCGCTTTATGCGCGAATGGGCGCTCGAATACCACGAGGTGCCGCGCGACTGAGTGCAGACTCGCCGTCAGCCCTGGCGCCCCCGTTTCCTCCCTCGAATCCCGCTTGTGATCGCGCCGCTTCCGTGTA
>CALDKL010000151.1 GCA_937898895.1 uncultured Verrucomicrobiae bacterium
TCCGATGCAGAGAGAACATGCCCTCCGTATTCCTCTATTACAGCCTCCGCCACCTTGGCGAGGCAGGGCATCTGGCATCCCTGTTCACCGGTGCTACGATCAAACACTTGCCTCGTCAACAGCTCGCCAAGGTCTCCGTCTTGGTTCCGCCGAGGCCAGTTCTGGAAGCGTTTTCTGATTTTGTCGATCCCGTTGAACGCCAAATGGGTTTGCTCGAGGCGAGCAATCGACGTGCCGCGGAAGCGCGTGACCTACTCTTGCCTCGGCTCATGAACGGAGAAATTGATGTCTGATGCCCGATAAAGAAGACATCATCAAATGGCTGCGCCACGACGACCTCAAGGTTTTCCTTGAGACGGACAAGATCTCGACACCTTGGTTTTCGCTGTTCTCAAGTTCCAAAACCGCAACGTCGAAAGTGCGTTGGTTCGCCGCTCTGGTCCCTCCTGAGAACATTCCCAAGTTGGTCGAGCGCGATGGCTGGGATCTCGGGCCTCACGATGGCGGACCGACCACGTGGCAGAAGCACGATGGAAAGGGAAACTGGGAGGACGGCTACGATGCCGTTGGAACTGATTTTGGAATCGAGCCGCTTGTCATTTGGCGGGACTTTTTCGGAATCCGGCCCCATTACCTTGAACTTTGTCAGGAGTTTAGGCTCTTTCACAACCTTTATCCGGAGCCGTCGCGGAAACGATTCTTGAAGATCAGCGACGACGGCACAGAATCCGAGGCTGCGCGATACGATGACAAGAAAATGGAGGTGAGAACGGACTTGCTCCTTGAGTTCTGCGCGATCAAGCAGATGGCCCTGGCCGTCTATGTGGAGAGCTTCCGCTACAGCAATTCCACCCTCAAGGAACTCGGTGTCAATGAGGACGAGATCAGGATCATTGAAGTCGGAGATCGGCATCACTTTTCTGTGGTGGTAGTGCCGGGAGACTCATTGTTGGAAAGCAAGTTCGAGACCGAAGGCCTCGTGATCGGGGCGAAGAAGTTCGTTTTACCTGGGCCACGTCCGGGATTTGGAGAGCGCTCCGAGGAACGCTACCAAGACTTCATCATCGGAACCGACGATCAGGGAAAGCCGATTCGGAATACCTGTGATCCTGACCAGTTGGCGAACTTCTTCGGGAAGAATCCGGGTGCACCGAATTATCTAACGGCAGTCTTTTTTCGGAGCGAGGTTCTGACGAAATACTATTCCCATCCCGAAAAGTATGAGGTGGAGGATGGATATCTTCGATGCGGTTCACTGTGGGGATGTCGCATGGACAACGACCACGACGACTATGTGGTCGTTTGGCTGGGAGATATCGGGAGAGATCTTCCCGAGCAAGAGCGTGACTATTGGCTGAGCTTCAACATTGCCCCGGATGGCAAGGGAATCAGCAAAACGAACTTCCGCCGCGCTTTCGAGGCCTTGCCCACGAATCCTGAGCGTCCGGATCATCTCTTTAAGCACGAGTATCTGAGATTCTTGCGGGAGTTTCGCGAGGCCGAGGGCTGGGATTTCTTCCTTCCGCTTCATCAAGATGATGAGCATTACTTCACGAGCCTGCGCCTCCCGGTTTCAGACACGCAATCAGAGTTCGACACCCAGCTGTTGGCTTTGACCAAAGTCCTGATCGATTCTTTGAACGAGAAACAGCTCGGGAAGGTGATCACTCTCGATAAGGGGGATCAGGGCATCACCAAGCTGGAGAAGTTCCTGATCGCGCGAGGGCTCAATGGGCGGGAACCGCACATCAAGCTGCTGCGGGTGCTGCAAGATCTCCGCTCCAAGTCCGCCGCTCATCGGAAAGGCACGAGCTACGACAAGCTCATCGAAGACCTGCGGATGAAGGACGAAGGGCAGAAGAAGGCATTTGCGTCGATTCTCCGGGACGCGGTCGAGTTCCTCAGGTTCCTCCGAACTGGGTTACTTTCCCTTGAAGATGAGGAGTCGGACCAACCTGAAACGGGGAACTAGCCTGCATTCGGACCTTTAAATTTTCTTAAAATTCCCTTACTTTTTTCATCATGGCGACCGCCGACCAAATCAAAGCTCTGATCCGTTCCCACTGGAGTGACGAACCGGAACGCTTCTTCACGACCGCTCTTCAGGTGGCCGCCCACGAAGCACGTCAGGGGCACGCCGCGCTGGCGACCGAAATCAAGGAGATGGTGGACGAGGCTCGTCGGAAGAGCCACCCGTCGAAAGTCGTCGCGTTTCCGGTTGAATTGGAGGGATTGATCGGGCGAGAGGAACCAAGGACGGCGCTGCCGGCTTTGGTTTTGCCTAAGGCTCTGGAAGAGAGGATAAACAAGGTGCTTCGGGAGTATCGGGAGCGGGATAAACTCCGCGCCCACAATCTTTCGCCTCGACGTAAATTGCTCCTCACGGGCCCCCCTGGCACCGGGAAGACAATGACGGCAAAAGTGTTGGCCCACGAGTTGCGCTTACCGCTTTTCACTGTGCTGGTCGACAAGATGGTGACCCGGTTCATGGGGGAAACAGCAGCCAAGCTTCGCCAAATCTTCGAGCAGATCGCCCGCGTCCCCGGCGTTTACCTTCTCGACGAGTTCGATGCCATCGGCGGGTGCCGCAGTCTCGACAACGATGTGGGCGAGATGCGTCGTGTTCTCAATTCGCTTTTGCAGTTTATCGAGCAGGATCATTCCGACAGCTTGATTCTCGGGGCGACAAACACGCCGGACTTGCTCGATCATGCGTTATTTCGCCGCTTCGACGATGTGCTCATCTACGAGCGCCCCGGTAAGATTGAGAGACAGGCATTGATCAAGAATGTTCTCGGTCTATTTCTCGGAACGCGGTTCGGATGGAAGACGGTGCTGGAGGTGAGTGAAGGGCTTAGCCACGCTGAGATCGATCTGGCATGTCGAGATGCGATGAAAGACGCGATCCTGAGTGATCGTGAAACAGTGACGGGAAGCGGGTTGACGGCTGCCTTGAAGGAGCGCAGAGGGGGCAGGAAAACTCCCTGATATAACCCGTATATGGCCGACACGGAACGATACCCACCCCTATTTCTCGATGAGTCGCATCGAGATTCGTCCAGCTACACGCGGCAAAAAACAGGACGGGACACGGAAGAGAAAATAGTGCGTGACCGACCGTCGCACGCCAAACGGATCCAGGCGGGGCTCAACAAAGCATGGAGTGAGGCAGAAGATACACGGCAAGCGGTAGGAACCACTACTTCTCACGGGGTATATCTCGAGTTCGAGGTCGATCTGAACTCTGAAGTGCCAATCTCTACGCTCGATGCAAGAAGCAGGGGCGTGGAGTTGCGGAACATTCGTATCGAGGGAGATGGCGAGGAAAAGCGTCAGTTCGCTACGGTCTTTGTTCCTGCCGAGCAGAGAAGCTATTTCGTGAATCTGGCCGAGGACTATGCCAACGCAGAGAGAGACACGGACAAGGGGAACCCGAAGAACCAGAAGTTTGTTGAGAGTATTGACGACATCCGGGCGGCAGTTCTCGAGAGTTTCTGGACGCACGGGACTTGCGAGCTACCGGGCGACGATCCGCAGTGGGTGGAGATTTGGCTGCAGGATCCGACGACAGATCTGGTAATCGAAGGAGAAGACATTTCTCCGGTCGTTCGTGAATTTCGCGCACTGCTACCTGAGTTGGAGATAGAGGAACAAGCTGACCGCGCCATCCTAAGATTTCCTGAACGGGCGGTAGTGCTGATTCGAGCCAATCGCGAGCAGTTGTCCCGCATTGCTGCGGTATCTGACACGCTTGCTGAGATTTGCCCTGCCGCAGAGTTAGCGTCATTTTTCATCGATGATCTGACCCGTGAGGAGCAAGCCGAGTTCATCTCCGACTTGCTTGACCGTTTGGAGATCGGCGACGAACTGGAAATCGCCGTCTGCATTCTGGATGGTGGTGTGAATCGCGGACACCCAGTTCTTGAACCAGTGCTCGACGTGGAGGACTGCCATGCGATCAAGCCCGAATGGGGAACGAGCGATACTCACCCTGACGGTCACGGGACGATGATGGCGGGCATCTCAGCGTTGGGTGATGTTCAATCTGCTCTGGAAAGCAGCTGGACGGTTCAGATTGAACATCGTTTAGAGAGTTCCAAGCTCTTACCTCCGCCTCCTGAAGACAACCCGAAGCGTCTCTGGGGTGATTACACGGCCCAGGCAATCAGTCGTGCGGAAATCCGGCCCCGG
The DNA here is from genome assembly GCA_937898895.1 of uncultured Verrucomicrobiae bacterium. GTDB lineage: Bacteria > Verrucomicrobiota > Verrucomicrobiia > Verrucomicrobiales > DEV007 > Arctic95D-9. The sequence continues at coordinate 4,192 of CALDKL010000151.1, forward strand.
CGGGCTCGCGTGATTGTCATGGCGGTTTCAAGCTTGTCGGATGTGGATCGCGGACGACCGAGCAGTTGGTCCGGGAAGATCGATCAGATCGTATCGGGTGCGGAGGATGATATTCAGAGGCTCTTCTTCATCGCATCCGGAAATACGACGGAGCAGGGCCTGCTGAACACCTATCCTGACGGCCTACTCGCATCTTCCGTTCAGAACCCAGCTCAAGCGTGGAATGCTCTCGCAGTGGGAGGCTACACGGAAAAGGTGAACTTTGACGGGGAAGATGATTGGGAACTTTTGGCGAACGAAAGGGAGGCATCTCCTTTCACATCGACGTCAGACACCTGGGACAAAAGCCGTTGGCCGATCAAGCCAGAAATTGTGCTCGAAGGTGGGAATGCGTTTCGTGATCGGTATAATTTCGTTTCAGAGCATGACGATCTAAGTGTACTCACGACCGAGGCTAAGTTCCAGGACTACGGATACTTCCGTGCGTTCAACGGCACCAGTGCGGCCTCCGCCTATGCGGCATGGATGGCGGCTCGGATTCACGTTGCGTATCCAGACCTTTGGCCTGAGACCGTTCGAGCACTCCTTGTTCATTCCGCGGATTGGACTCCGGAAATGCTAGGGCAGTTCTTGAACGGCGACGGGAAAACAGATTTCGCTCGACTCGCCCGGGCCTGTGGATACGGCGTGCCGAGCTTGGAGAAAGCACTGAGTTGCCCTCGGAACTCGCTGACCTTGATATCGGAGTCATTGATTCAGCCATTTGGACTATCGGAAGACGGGAAGCGGAAAGTTACCAATGAGATGCATCTCTATGAGTTGCCTTGGCCGAAGGATGCGCTTCTCGATCTTGGAGAAACAGATGTCCGGATGCGCATGACCCTCTCCTATTTCGTCGAGCCAAGTCCAGGAGAGATTGGATGGAAGGATCGGTATCGCTACGCATCGCACGGCCTTCGGTTTGAATTGAATACCCCGGGGGAAGAGCGAGACAGGTTTGAGAAGCGGATCAATCGTCAGGCTCTTGAAGAGGGAGAAATAAAACCCAGAGGGTCCGCCGCTGACTTCTGGACGATTGGAGAAGCTCGAAATACTGGATCGATCCACTCGGACATCTGGACAGGATCAGCAGCTGATCTGGCAGGCTCGAATTTTGTTGCCATCTATCCAGTCAACGGTTGGTGGAAAGACCGGCCTCATTTACGGCGCTGGAACCGTAGTACTCGCTACTCGCTACTCGTTTCGATTGAAACGCCGGACGAAGAAGTCGATATCTATACGCCTGTAGCTGCCCAAGTGGGAATATCGACACCGGTCCCGGTCGAAATCGAAGTTCGGATATAGGCGGTTGGTTCTGAGTGAATAGGGTAAGGTTCTCCGCCAAACAGGGTTTGCAATGATGCCGCTTACTTACACTACAAGCCATACCACCACCGGCCTGCTCGAAGCTTTGAGTCTCCTCTTCATGGAGATCGCTTCAGAAGAGCGGAGGGTGTCAACTTTAGCCAACGTCGGGGAGGGTCAGAAGTTAAATGAGTTTCGAGTCTTTGGCCTCAACGTAGCTTCAATTTCACTTATGGCTGCTTCGATCGAAGGGGCATTGACGCATCTTGTATCGACAGAATTAATGGGAGAGGAGGACCCATCCGAGCTTACGAAGAATCAGAGGATGTTTCAGGAGTTTCTCAGGGACAAAATCGAACTCGAAGGTGGGTGGGCGAAGACGGGAAATTTTTACATCATGGCGTTCGGGAAAACACTCCAGGATGTGATTGGGAGTGACTTGAATCACGTTGTAAATCACCTTTTCCGACTGCGTAACTCAACTGCACACGGGACCTCGATTGTCTATCCTGACGGTGTCATCCCTGATGAAATGAAAGATCTCTATCCGTTTTCGTGGCAACGCCAGATGAAGAAGTGTAGCGACTATCTGGATGGAATCCTAACAAGCTCGCAAGGTCTTTCGGAGCACCTGAGGAATGTCGAGTTGACAGATTTCTTTT
>CALDKL010000152.1 GCA_937898895.1 uncultured Verrucomicrobiae bacterium
CGGCGTTTTTCCGCCCTTTTCCTCAAAGATCGACCGGATCAAGGCACCTCCGTGCTCCCCGATACGACGGCAGAATTCGGCATCCTCCTCCGCGATCTGACACGCCATCTCCCTGGCCACGGTGACCTTGTCGGCACCCGATTCGACGAGGGCCACAGCTGCGAGCTGCCGATCCACTGCCCACGCGAGGTTCACCGCCGTGGGCCGCGTCGCCCGAAATTCGCGCCCTTTCTCCGCAAAGGCGGTGTCGAAGGCCGTCCCCACCAGCCCTTCCCCGGCGCATTCCCTCGCCGCGAGGAACATGCCGTGAGCCGCCGTCGCCCCGATGCAGCCGGCTCCGCGCACGACCATGTCCCGGATCGCCCGGCAGACCTCGCCGCTGGTGCGCAGGCGGACCCTCTCGAAGGCAAATGGCAAGAGGGTCTGGTCGATGACGCCGACCGACTCGCCATCGCCTTCGAGCCAGACGGTCCGCTGGGGTTCGCCGTAGACACGCATCGGAGAGAAGCCATCGATACGGCGGTCGAGCCGGAAATCCAGCCGATTTCGCGCCTCCTCTGCGCATCACCAGCCTTACGCCCCACCAGTCGTATCGTGGCCGCGACACAAATGGCGGGGACTCATCGGCCCATGGCTCCGCGCAGCAAACCGATATACCAGAACCAGATCGCCGGTCCGGTGAAGATCCAGACAAAGGCACCCAGGGCGAGATAGGGGCCAAAGGGGAGCGGGCGAGACCACTGCTCGCGAAACACTCCCTTTTGCAGCAATCCCACCACCGCCCCGACCACAGAGGCCGCAAAGATGGTAAATATCGCCGCCTGCCACCCGAGGAAGGCTCCGATCATGGCCATGAACTTCACATCGCCAAAGCCCATCGCCTCGCGTGGGACGACGGCCGAGGTGATCCTGCCGGTGACTTTTTTCACCGTGTCGATCTCGACGCGCTTCCCGTCGACCTCGAGGCAGTCGCCGAGGACTCGGAAGGTGCTGAACTCGACTTCCGCATCGTCAAAACACAAGTCCTTTGTCTCCAGTTCCAGTCGGTCCCATTTGCGAAAAAAGACATCGCCCCATTCGTAGGTGTGCTCCCCGAGCCGGATGAGGATGGGGGACTCTTCACCCCCTGGTTGCGAGATCTCGAAAGCCACCGGCTCATCCCATCGATGGTGGATCTTGCCAAAGAGCATCTTGCCCATCAGGACAATGAGCCAGAGAAAGGAGAATCCCACTGCAGCCCCGAGAAGACCCATGCCGCCCCCTTTCCACCAGACCGTCTCCTGGTGTAGCGCGGGCACCGCCACACTGGCGACGAGCCCCACCACAGTCCCGCCAATCGTGATCGAGTCGGGAATGATGAAGTGATCAAAGTCAATAAAGGTCGCTGCGATGAGAAGGGCCGCGACGATCCAGAGGGCGATGACCCCGAGGAGCCCGTACGGTGCGATGCCCAGTTTGAAAAGCGAGAGAAAACAGATCGCGGTGAGCAATTCGACGAGAAAATAGCGGAAGGCGATGGGCGAATGACACCACTTGCATTTCCCCCGCAACATCAGCCAGGTGACCAGAGGGATGTTCAGCCAGATCGGGATCCGGGTCTTGCACTTCGGGCAGAAGGAACGCCGGGGCTCGTTCACACTCATGCCATTCGGCACCCGGTAGATCACCACATTGAGGAACGATCCGATACAGGCACCAATGGCAAACGCCATCACCGGAAGAAAGACATCAAACAAAAAGACGGGCGACATCGCGAAGACTGCGGAATCTTCGCTTAACAAATCCAAAAAGTCTAGAAATTATAAATCAGTACGCCAGCTGGCGAATGGTCTGATCCTGCCAGTCCCGAATCGTCGCGGCATTCATCCCGGTCTCGGTCGCCGAAATCCCGCCCGGAGCCGGGTCGGTCGAAAAGGTCCCGCAAGCGCTGAGCAAACAAGCGAGTGGAGCGACAAGGAGAAGGAAAAGAGCGTGGCGTTTCATGGGGGCGAGAGCGTTCCGGAGCATACCCATCCGACTCGTTTTCGTCGATGGAAAATTCTCCCGCCCGGGTCGTCTTCGTGGTTCTCCCTTTCCTATCCCATGCTCAGACCTTGTCTCCCGGAGAAAACCCCTTCCCCTCTCCCCTCAAGGAAGAGGGGGGAATCAGACGGACCAGGCCAGCCCCCCAAGTTCACCGAAAAGGAAAGGGTTGCAAAAATTTAATAATTATGATATTTATTGAATTTAGCAAATCTTTCTCTATGAGACCTGCATCCTCCCCCGCGCGTTTCCTCTCAACGGTGTTTGTGCTGTTTCTGATTCTGCCTGCCCAGGCCCAATTTTTCAAAAAGCGCCAGGAAGCTCCGCAGCCGACTCCCATGCCCATCCATCGCCCGATGGACGCTGGCGCCTCCCCGACGATACCGAATCCCTTCACGAATCCCGGTGGCACCACCACCTCGATGCCCGTAGCCGAGCCGATTGCTGAGCCAACCCTGGTTCAGCCTCTCGCAGCCCGCCCCCTTCCCGAAACCGTGGTCTACCGTCCGGCGGTCTCCACACCGCCCTCATACGATCTCCCTCACTCGGACTACCGATATGATCGCCGGGGCAACCGTCCTCGCGGAGGATTCCTGAGCGCTCCGAAGCCATCCGAGGAGATGATCGAATTGCTCGGCGTCATCCGGGATCGAGCCGAGGAGATTTCCCGATTTGGCCTACCCTATGTGTTCGGAGGCGACCACCCCACCGAAGGAGGCCTCGACTGCTCCGGGGCAATGAAATTTCTTCTCTCCGACCTCGGCTTCCGCGACATGCCACGGACGAGTTATGACCAGTATGCCTGGTTGCGGAAAGCGCATACGCTGCGCCACACCAAGGTCATTCCCGAGCAGGTGGGCGGTCGAAAGGGAATCAAGCCCGGCGACCTTATTTTCTGGGGAGGCACCTACGATTCAGGCCACAAGGTCTCACACGTCATGATCTACCTCGGGCAGGGGCGCGATGGCACCCACTACATGTTCGGGGCGCGGGGAAAAAGCAAAACCGGCCTCCACGGCAGCGGAGTCGACGTCTTCAGGCTCGAGTCCGGTTACCAGAAGGGCCTCATCGGATATGGTTCCCTGCCGGGAGTGTTTTGATCCACCCGGCTCCGTTGCCGCCCCCCCGATTGCAGCAGGGAGGCTCGCGCCGCCCCTCTGTTTTCAACGAAGCTCAGAGTTGCCCGCAATCGGCGATGACAACATCCTTTGTGGTGCGTCCGTTGCGGCTGCCGAGACCTTCGATTGTCTTCACCACATCCATGCCTTCGACGACTTTTCCGAAAACGACATGGGCGTTGTCGAGCCATTCCGTCACCACCGTGGTGATGAAGAACTGCGACCCGTTGGTGTTCTTCCCGGCATTGGCCATACTCAGGATGCCTGGCTCGGTGTGCTTCAGTTGAAAATTCTCATCGTCGAAGCGGCGACCGTAGATCGACTGCCCACCCGTGCCGTCGCCCCGGGTGATATCCCCGCCCTGGCACATGAAGTTGGGAATCACCCGGTGGAACGGGCTGCCTTTGTAGCTGAGCCCTTTTTCGCCGGTACACAGAGCCCGGAAATTCTCTGCCGTCTTGGGAACCACGTCGGTGCGCAGTTCAATCACAATCCGGCCCAAAGGTTCGCCTCCGGCAGTCATATCAAAAAAGACGCGAGGAAGGGCTGTGGGAGTGTCGCTCATGATTGGAAAAATGGATAAGAGGGTTGGGTGGACGAGGGGAGAGGGTTCACTCCGTGACCAGCTTGACTGACTCGATCACGACAGGTTCGTTTGGCACATTCTCCATT
>CALDKL010000153.1 GCA_937898895.1 uncultured Verrucomicrobiae bacterium
ATCGTGGCGGGATCATCCGGGTGAAGGACACCCTCACGGCCATTCAGAGGCTGGCCTGGCATCATCGCAAGGCCTCGGAAGGCTTGTTCGTCGTTGGTCTTACGGGAAGCAACGGAAAGACATCGACGAAGGATTTTCTCGCGTCGGTTCTCTCGCGGGGTGGTCGGGTCAATGCGACCGAAGGCAATTTCAACAATCACATCGGGCTTCCCCTCACCATCCTCGCGGGCGATGGAACGGAACGGTTTGGTGTCTGGGAAATGGGAATGAACCATCCCGGGGAAATCGGGTTGCTCGCCGACATCGCCACGCCAGACGCCGCAGTCGTCACGACGATCGGCACAGCGCACATCGAATTCATGGGTTCGCGGGAGGCCATCGCCGCTGAGAAAGCGAGCCTGCCCGCATCGGTTCCCGCCGGGGGATTCTGCGCGATGCCGGCGAAGGACGAATTTTTTGGTTTTGTGAGGGATCGGGTCCGCTGCGAGGTGGTTCCGGTCGGGATTGGCGAGGGAGCGGTCCGCGCCGAGAGACTGGTCTGCGACAAGGAGGGAAAGATGCGCTTTGACCTCGCTTCGGACACGGGTCGGACCGTTTCCGTGGCGCTCCCCGTCCGTGGCGAGCACATGGTGATGAACGCGCTGCTGGCAGCCGCGACCGGGCTGCGTTGCGGGATCAGCCCGGAGGATGTTTCCGACGCGCTCGCTTCGGTAACGCTGACCAAAGGACGCCTCGAGGAGAAAAAGGTCAGGGGCATCTCTTTCCTCGATGACAGCTACAATGCCAACCCCGACTCGATGCTCGCGGGGCTGCGTGCCCTGAAGGCTTCGTCGGTCGAGGGACGGCGCATCGCGGTCTTTGGCTTCATGGGGGAACTCGGAGATCACGAGGAAACCGAACATCGCAAGCTCGGAGAGCGCGTCGTCGAACAGGGGATCGACCTGCTGGTCACCGTGGGCGAGCGGGCCGCCCGCATCAATGAAGGGGCCGAAGCTCTCTCCATAAACCGGAATTTCCCGACCCACGAGGAAGCCGCTGCGTTTCTGCGCGAGGCTCTGCAACCCGGAGACCTCGTTCTGGTGAAGGGAAGCCGCTCCGCGGGAATGGAGCGAGTCATTGCCGCTTTTGCCTGACCTCTGCCATGCTGTATTACCTCCATCTCCTGAAGGACCAGTCGGATATACTCGACTTCCTCAATGTTTTTCAATACCAGACCCTTCGTGCGGCGGGTGCGGCACTGACTTCATTTCTTCTTTCGGTGATGCTCGGCAATCGGGTCATCCTGATCCTCACCGCACTCAAGATCGGCCAGCCCATCCGCACCAAGGAAGAGGTGCATCGTCTCGCAGAACTGCACGGGATCAAAACCGGCACCCCTACGATGGGCGGCATTCTCATCGTCGGGTCGGTCCTCGTCGCGGTTCTGCTCTGGGCGCGATTGACCAATCCCTTTATCCAGACGCTCGTGTTCGTGACCATCGCGACGGGGCTTCTCGGTTTTTTCGACGACTACAAGAAAGTGACGAAGAAAAACTCGAAGGGGGTGAGCGGACGGGTGAAGCTGCTCGTTCAGTTTGCCACGGCCGGCATCGCGGTCGGATATCTCTACTTTCTTCCCGAGACTTCAGCCTACCTCCGTGAACTCTATTTCCCCTCGATCAAATATCCGATCTTCAAGGACATGGGCCTGTTTACCCTGGTCCTACTTCCGCTCGTGATTGTGGGATCTTCGAATGCCGTCAATCTCACCGATGGTCTCGACGGACTTGCCTCGGGATGCACTGTGACGACGGGCCTGGCCTACGGTGCCCTCACCTACGTGGCGGGACACCGGATCCTCGCCGAGAACTATCTCTTTGTGCCCTTTCATCCGTCGGCCGGAGAGGTCTCCATCTTCTGTGCTGCGCTCGTTGGTGCCGCCCTCGGGTTCCTCTGGTTCAACTGCCATCCGGCGAGGGTCTTTATGGGCGATACCGGATCGCTCTCCATCGGCGGAATGCTCGGGATGATCGCGATCTGCTGCAAGCAGGAACTCCTCCTCGTCGTGATCGGCTTCGTGTTCGTGATGGAGGCCATGTCGGTCATCCTCCAGGTCGTTTCTTTCCGGCTCACGGGCAAACGCATCTTCAAAATGTCTCCAATTCACCACCATTTTGAGATTCTCGGATGGGAGGAAAGCAAGGTGATCAACCGATTCTGGATCATCTCGATCATCGCGGCAATGGTCGGGCTGATGACGTTGAAACTTCGTTAGGATGGATCTCGCGGGAAAACAGATTGCTGTGCTCGGTGCCGGTGGCAGTGGATACGCTGCGGCCGCGTTGGCACTGGCGCGCGGTGCGAGCGTCTCCGTCTTCGACAGCGGAAGCCCGGAGAAGCTCGCTGCGGCGGTGACCCGCTTCGCCGCTCTCGGTGCACCTCTGACCTGTGGAGCGGAGGCGCTCGTGCCTGCCGCGAACTACGATCTCTGTGTCATCAGTCCCGGGATCGACGCCTCGTGGCCCATCGCCACGGCCTTCGCCGCCGCCTCAAAGGAACTCGTCGGGGAGATCGAATTCGCATGGCGTCTCGGAGGGGCTCCGGTCATTGCCATCACGGGAACGAACGGGAAGACGACGACCACATCCCTGATTGCGACCATGTTGAATGCGGCCGGCCTTCGCGCCATCTCCGCCGGGAACATCGGACTGCCCTATTCCGAGGTGGTTCTGTCAGGAGAAAAGTATGACTGGATCGTGCTCGAAGTCAGCTCCTTCCAGCTCGAGACCGTTTCGACCTTCGCTCCGCGCATAGGGGTGTGGCTGAATTTCGCGCCGGATCACATGGATCGATACGCGGCGGTGGAAGACTATTTCAACGCGAAGAGACAGATCTTCCGAAACATCGGCCCGACCGACCTGGTGGTCCGGAAGTTGGAGTGTGATCTCTCCATCTCGGGTCGCACGGCGACCTTTTCCGCGTTCGCTCCCGGCGGAGATCTCGTCTACGGTTCCGGCGAGATTGTCCATCCCGGCACCCAGCGCCGCTTCCCCTTTGCAAAGGGAGAATTGCAGGGGAAACACAACGCGGAAAATGTCATGGCAGCCCTCGCTGTCGCGGATGAACTCGGGATTTCCTGGGATTCGGTCGCCTCGGCGATGCTTGCGTTCAAAGCACCGCCACACCGTTGTGAGAAGGTTGCGGTGATCGATGGAGTGACCTACCTGAACGATTCGAAGTCGACCAATCTGCACTCTCTCGAGAGCGCCCTCCAGGGGCAGGAAGCGCCCGTCGTCCTGATCGTCGGTGGAAAAAACAAGGGGCTCGATTTCTCTGAAATCCGCCCAGTGGCGGAGCGCTCCGTGCGCGAGGCGATCTGCATCGGCGAGATTGCGAGTCAGATTGTCGCAGACTGGGCCGGGGCGGTGTCGTGCCGCCTCGCCGTCGGAGTCGACGAAGCGGTCGCGCTGGCCCGCCGCATCGCCCGTCCCGGGGAGGTCGTCCTGTTCTCGCCGGGCACCTCCAGCTTCGACATGTTCACCGGTTACGAAGCCCGCGGAGAGTGCTTTCGCAGGGCGGTTGCGGGACTCTGCCCAGGCTGACTCCGATCCATTCCCTTTCCCGACTGACAAAACCACCAAGCAACGACCCCATGAGCAACAAAAGAAGAAACCGTAGAACCGCG
>CALDKL010000154.1 GCA_937898895.1 uncultured Verrucomicrobiae bacterium
CTCGTCCTCCGAGAAGATCACATGCGAGTTTTTCTTTCGTAAATTTTCCCGCAGGAGCACCGCGAGACGTTTGCCGTCGGGCGAGCGAATCACGCCCGGCTCGCATAGATAGATCTCGCTCGAGGCAAAGATTGCCTCGGGCTGGCCCCAAGTGAGTCCTCCGTCCGTCGTCGTGGAAGAGTAGAGGGTGAAGACGACAGGTTTTTGCCGCTTCGAATCCGCGCGAAAAAATCGTCCGTCATCATGAAAGAGGACGCGGTAATGTCCGGGCTGACCGCGCACTTCGAAATGGCAACCCATCGTCACGATACCGCCCCAGTCCCCGACCGGAGCCAGCTCCGACCAGGTCTCTCCCTCGTCCTCGGAGTGGGCCATGCGGACGGGGTAAAGGCCGGAGAACATCACGATGCGCCGCTTGCCGGAGGAGTCGGTCATGCGATGGAGTGTCGGCACCTCCAGAGAAGTCGCCCATGATTCCGGCACAGGAAGTCGCTCCGACCAGGTGAAACCTCCGTCGCGGGAGCGCTTGAAAACAATTCCACCCCGGCCATGGCCTTTTGGGTAAACGGTTAGGATGGTTCGTCCGTCGTCGAGCAGTGCCGTCGTGGGATGCCCGAGATATTGACCCGATTCGTGGTCGACGACGACCTGGCGGTAGTGATCGTCGGCAAGGTCGAGGAAGGCGATCTCCGCCGAGTGAAGCGAGGCCGTGGCGAAACATCCGATGGATACGAGCAAGGAGCGCATGACCGGATCATGCACCTTTCCGAGCGACCCTGGCAGCACGCGATGACGCCCGGTCAGCGGGAAGCCATCCGTGGACGGCGTGAATCGCGGCGATTGCCCCCGCCGCCGGAGCCGCTGCGATCCGGGCGAGCGCCGCCTCCGTTGCGGGGACGGTTTCCGCCACCCGGTCCACGTCCCCGGCCCTGGCTGCCTCGCGAGGTATTGCGGGCATCCTCGAGTCCATCGACCTCAGCCATCGCGAAACCGGGGATCGGCTGGACGGGAATGGACCGCTTCAGCAACTTTTCGATATCTTTCAGCAATCCCCGCTCGTCTGCGCTTACGAGCGAACAGGCACAGCCTTCCTCGCCGGCCCGTCCCGTGCGACCGATCCGGTGGACATAGTCTTCCGGCACATTCGGCAATTCGAAGTTCACCACGTGGGGCAAGAGTCGGATGTCGATCCCCCGCGAAGCCACGTCCGTGGCCACGAGCACGCGGATGACGTTTGACTTGAAATCCGCGAGAGCTTTCGTCCGGGCACTCTGGCTCTTGTTTCCGTGAATTGCCGCCGAGGCGATGCCGTCCTTGCCGAGCTGTTCGGCGAGGCGATTCGCTCCGTGTTTGGTGCGGGTGAAGACGAGCACCTGGTGCCAGTCGCCTTCTTTGATCAGCTTCGCGAGGAGGAAACGTTTGTCCGCCTTCGCCACGGGATGCACGACCTGGGTCACCGTTTCCGCCGCCGTGTTGCGACGCGCCACTTCCACGACGGCCGGATCGCGCAGGATGCCGTCGGCGAGTTCGCGGATCTCCGGCGAATAGGTCGCGGAAAAGAGGAGGTTCTGTCGATTCGCGGGGAGGAGCTTCAGCACCCGTCGGATATCGTGGATGAATCCCATGTCGAGCATGCGATCCGCTTCGTCGAGGATGAGGATCCCAACCTGGGAAAGATCGACGGTGCCCTGTCCGGCGTGATCGAGGAGTCGGCCGGGAGTCGCCACGAGAATGTCGACGCCGCGGCGGAGGCGATCAATCTGCGGATTCATTCCGACCCCGCCAAAAATAACGGCGGAGGAGAGATGCAATCCCTTTCCATAGGTGGCGACACTTTCGCCAACCTGGGCGGCAAGTTCGCGGGTCGGAGTGAGCACGAGACAGCGCGGCGCTCGGGAACGCGCCTTTCCCGCAGCGAGACGCTGCAGCACCGGCAAGGTGAAGGCGGCCGTCTTGCCCGTGCCGGTCTGCGATCCTCCGAGCAGGTCGCGCCCCGCGAGAATGGGGGGAATGGCCTGGGATTGAATGGGCGTCGGAGTTTCGTAGCCTTTGGCGGCGACAGCTTCGGAGAGGGCGGCAGAGAGGCCGAGTTCGGAGAAAGTCATGGGATTGTGATTTAGTTAGGATTGTGGATGCGGGCATTGCGTCGGCGTGTTGAATACGGGCCGACGACGGGATGGCACGGAGGGAACTCCGCAGGATGTTGGGATGACACTGCGAGGGGACGTCCTTTCCCCCCTCTCCCAAATCAATCAGGTGTTGCCTTTCGCAAAACACCTGGGACACGACTTCCGAGCCGCGAACGAGACGCTGCCAAAAGACACCCGAAAGGCCTTTCCGTCAATCGACTTCTCTCTGCGGCGGAGAAATCGCGAGTCGTGTATCGTCTCGAAGGCATGTGCCTTCGGGTCTGGAATCGCCAACAGTGAGCGGTCTGGCCACAGAGAAATCGGACAGCCTCACCTCAGAAACGAGCACACGTACTGGCAGATCCCTTCCTTCACCCGGATCGTGAATCCGGATTTCGCGGGCACTGCGAAGGCCGTTCCGGCGGCGTAGGACGCCGTCTCGCTCTGCCCATCCAGCACCACTTCGCAGCCTCCCTCGGTGATGGCCATCTCCTCGGCAGCATCGGTGCCGAAGTGATATTCGCCCGGATAAATGAGCCCGAGGGTCTTTTTGGATCCGTCCTCAAAGAGGATGGCGTGGCTGACAACCTTACCGTCGAAATAGACGTTGGCTTTGGCGATGGCGGTGACGTTTTCGAAGTTCATTTGCATTTCAGAGTTCAGTTTCCGGTCTTTCGGCGGCGATCCGCCTGGGTTTTCAGACGAAGGGCGTTGAGGCGGATGAAGCCGGTGGCGTCGTCCTGGTTGTAGGCGTGTTCAGCCCCTCCTTCCATCGTCGCGACGGCTTCGCTGTAGAGGCTCATCGGTGAGCGGCGACCGGCGGCGATGACATTGCCCTTGTAGAGTTTCAGACGGACTTCGCCGCTGACGTATCGCTGTGATTCAGTGACGAGAGCCTGGAGAGATTCGCGTTCGGGAGCGAACCAGAAGCCGTTGTAAACCAGTTGGGCATATTTCGGAATGAGCGAATCGCGCAGCTGCATCACCTCGCGGTCCATGGTGAGACTTTCCATCTGGCGGTGACCACAGAGGAGGATGAATCCGCCCGGCGTTTCATAGACGCCGCGGCTCTTCATTCCGACAAAACGATTTTCGACCATGTCGACGCGGCCGATGCCGTTGCGTCCTCCGAGGAGATTGAGCACGCGCATGATGCCATAGGGAGTGAAGAGGGTGTAGTCGCCGGATTGACCCTGTGCGGTCACGTCGCCGAGTGTCGCGAGGATTTCCGCGAGGCCTTCGTGGCGGATTCCGATGCAGTTTCCTTTTTCAAAGAGGAGCTGGACGAACTCGGCGCGGTCGGGGGCCTCTTCGGGAGAGACACTGAGCACGTACATGTCGCGGTCGGCCTCACCGGAAGGGTCGTACCACGGATCCTCGAGCACCCCGCTCTCGAAACTGATGTGGAGGAGATTGCGGTCCATCGAGTAGGATTTCTTCGCCGTCGCCTGGACGGGGATGTGGTGCTCGGCGGCATAGGCGATCATCTCGGCGCGGCCGGGGAACTGGTCGCGGAATCGCTTCTGACGCCACGGCGCGATGATCTGGATGCCGGGCGCGAGGGACGCAGCCGAAAGCTCGAAGCGGACCTGGTCGTTGCCTTTGCCGGTGGCACCATGGGCGATGGCGTCGGCCCCGTTTTCGAGAGCAGCTCTCACCATGCCCTCGGAGATGCAGGGCCGCGCGATTGAGGTGCCGAGGAGGTATTGGCCCTCGTAAATTGCGTTGGCCTGGAGCATCGGGAAAATGAAGTCGCGGGCAAAGCTTTCCCGGAGGTCTCCGATGAGGCACTTCGAGGCACCGGTCTTGAGGGCCTTGGCCTCGAGTCCGTCGAGTTCTTCGGCCTGACCGACATCGGCACAGTAGGCGATGACCTCGGCCTGGTAGGTGTC
>CALDKL010000155.1 GCA_937898895.1 uncultured Verrucomicrobiae bacterium
TCCCCCCGCAATCTTTGTCGCGGTCTCGACAAAAATGATGAGAAGGACAGGCCACCACGGGCTCCGCTTCGCGGGCCACCTCTCGCGGCTTGCTCCACCGACAGCCTCAACCCTTCATCTCGGTCCTGGCTCCGTTTTCCGGGGCGACTTCAGGCATCGCCGCTCCCCCTCGATTGGTCAACGCGATTGATTTGACGTCGCTCGCGGCGCGACCGGCCAATCCTCGATGGTGAAGGGCTGCGTCGCTGGCAGGAACCCACGGGTGTCTTCCCCTCTCATCCGACGCAGCAGACGATTTTCGGCCTGCCAACGATCCGTCTCTTCGGAGCTGCGGGGCCGACCGGAGAGATCGGGAACGTCGCCGATCGGAAGGTCCAGGTCGAGCAGGTCCGGATTCATGGTTCGAGGGATAGGATCGATTCGAAGATCCCGGCGGGACCGTATCGTTCGCACAAAGCCCGCAACTCCGCAAGATCGAACGCATCGGGGTGGAGCCGCCTCAGCGCAATGATATCCTGGAGATCGCGAGGACGCCGATCCGGGTTGTTCCGCATCGCATGGAGCTTGAGCGCGACCATTCCGGCGACCGACGGAACCCTGGCGACCGTTTCACCGAAGAGGCAAGAGACTGCGTCCGCCTCGAGCTTTTTGAAAGTCGGAGCATCGACGTAGAGCAGATCGATCTCGGGATTCTCGCCGCTCGACGACATCCAGCGCGAAAAGATGGAAGTCTCCGCGACCACTGCGTAGCCGTAGTCCAGGAGAAGGCTCCGCATCTTCCCCAGTTCTCCAAGCGGCAGGAGCAGGTCGAGATCGAGAGTGTTCCGGACGTAGCCATGCGCCTCAAGACCACGACCACCGATGAGAAGGTAGGAAATGGAGTGACGTTCGAGATGCGAAAGCAGCCGGATCATGCAGCGTCGTCCAGAGAATGTATGCCGCAGTCTAGCAGGCTGTCGGACGTAGACGAGCGACAAGATTCAGATTCAGAGGGAAAGTCGAAATCTCCCGGCGCTACGACCGGACCATTGTCGAGACCGGGAGCGGGGCGTGGGAGCGGCAGATCCTCGATCACGACCAGCAGTGCGAGGGCGACGTCTCTGGCTTCGTGTAGGAGTCTAAGCCCAAAAACGAAAATGGGAAATCCAGTTCGCCTCCAAATCGTTGATGGCCAGCCTATTCCCATCGCCCCGCGATGAACATTTTGGATGATGGCCCTTTGATTATCAATTCATTATGCTTCAAGGAAAAGCGCGGTTTTTGCCCCCCCATTCCCGTTTTTAGGCTAAGCGGTCCCTCGCGCGATGGGGCTGGCGGAAGAACCTGTCCCTGTGAATTTCCTGTGAATTTGTCCAGTTGCTGACCGGAAAGAAGGCGACGGTGCTGAAGGAAGATCCCTGCGTGTCCTTGGTCGAGGCCGTGTGAGTCTGCCCCCCGCAATCTTTGTCGCGGTTTCGACAAAAATGATGAGAAGGTCGAAGTCTTTTCTTTGACGTGCAGCCCGACAGGCCGGAAACCTGTCTCTCCCATGTCCGCACTTCCTTCCGTCTACACTCTCGCCGACCTGGAACGGTGGCCCAAACGATCCGGCGAACAGGTCCGCCTCGCCGTGATCGGGGATCCGGTGGCCCATTCGCGTTCCCCCCAGATGCACAATCCGGCACTGCGGGCCGCAGGGATCGAGGGTGAGTATGTCAGGGTCCACCTGCGTCCCAACGAACTCGTCGCGGGAGTCGCGGCTCTGCGGGCGGCGGAGTTTCTCGGGTTCAATGTCACCATCCCCCACAAGAGCGCCCTGTTTGCTCTGGTGGAGGAAAAGAGCGAGACGGCGAGCCGCATCGGAGCGGTCAACACCGTCGCGATCTGTGGCGAGACACTCGTGGGACACAACACAGACGCACCAGGCCTGCAGCGGGCGGTGCGTGAGGCGTTCTCGGCGGATCTGGCGGATCTCCGCATCTTCATCGTCGGGGCGGGCGGCGGGGCGGGGCGAGCGGCGGCGGTGCAGTGCGCCCTCGACGGGTGTCAGCGCCTTGTCCTCGCCAATCGAACCGTGGAAAAGGCGCGGGAGCTTGCTGCGGAACTCGCAGACGCTCTGCCCGGCCCGGATCGTATCGTGGCGATCCCCTGGGATGAAAGCGCGATGGAACACGAACTCGACCGCATCGACTTGATCCTCAATGCCACCTCACTCGGGATGAAGTCCGACGACGACGCGGTGGTGCCCCGGCGATTGCTGCGGCCGCAGCACCTCGTGTATGATATGGTCTACGCCCCTCCGCAGACTCGGCTCATGGCCGAGGTCGGCGAGGCCGGGGGACGGGCCGCGAACGGACTCGGAATGTTGCTTTGGCAGGGTGCGCTCGCCTTCGAATTCTGGTTTGACCGCCCTGCTCCGGTCGAGGCGATGCGCGAGGGACTCGTGAGCACCCTGTGAACTGCGTCGACCGCTGTGCCAACCGTTCCTCGTGGAGAGGTCACCGACCCGCTCCTTTCGTGAGGGTCTGAATGCGGCAGAGATACATGTCGGTGGTGAGATAAAGCACACTGCCGTCTCCGCCCCAGGCGCAGTTGGAGGTGCGTTCGCCCGTGGAGATGCGACCGAGGAGTTTGCCCTGCGGAGTGAGGATGTGGACCCCGCCCGGACCGGTCGCCCAGAGATTACCGTCTTTGTCGACCTTGAGTCCGTCCGGCAAACCGGGAAGCCCGGACTTCACCGCCTCGGTTGCGTCGCAGAGGATACGACCCTCGCCGAGGGAACCGTCGTCGTTCATTGGGAACGCCTTCCAGATCGCCGCATCAGGGTCCGATTGGGCGACATAGAGGGTCTTGTAGTCGGGCGAAAAGGCGATGCCGTTCGGTCGCGTCATCTCGCGGGTGAGGAGGCTGAGCTTGCCGTCGGGGGCGAGACGAAACACACCGCAGAAATCGAGTTCGCGTTTTGGATCGTTCCATTGCTTCGGCAGTCCGTAGGGAGGATCGGTGAAAAAGAGGGTCTTCCCATCCGCGCCGAGACAGACGTCGTTCGGGCTGTTGAGGCGCTTGCCTTCGAAGTTGTCGACGAGGGTGCGCTTGCCTCCCTGTGCAGTGAGGAGGGAGAGACGCCGATCTCCGTGTTCGCAGGAGATGAGCTGGGCCTTCTCATCGAGGAGGAGGCCATTGCAGCCCGGTTCGCCGCCGTAGTCGGAGACGCCGGTGTAGCCGGAAGGCTGGAGCCAGGTTTTCGCCCCGACTCCCTCGTCCCAGCGGACGACCCGATTGTTCGGGATATCGGAAAAGAGGAGATACCCTCCGTAAGGGTGTCCTTTTTCGGCGACCCAGACAGGTCCCTCGGTCCAGGCGAACCCTGACGAAAGTACCTCGATCCGAGTGTCCGGGGAGAGAAGGTGATCGAGCGCCGGATCGAGTCTCACGATCTCGCCGAGCGAGGGGAAATTCCGGGTATCCTGGGCGGCGACGGATGCGATGGAGAGGGCCGTGCCGAGAGCAAGGGCGGCAGAGAGTGGCATGAGGATCAATTTGCGGATCATTGAGAAAGGTTGATGATATGGGGTTTCCGGTTTCGGGACGAGTGTTGCAAATCCATGAACGAAAAAGCAAGCCGTAAGAACGACGGAGAGAGCACGGATTCGAGTGCGGAGAAATCCCCCGAGCTTCCCGGCATCGATGCGGGAGAAGAAATTGCGTTGGAACCCGTCGAGGGCGAAGAGATCGATCCGCTGCCCAAATGGTGGGACGAACCGATCACGGCCGACCGGGGCAGGCCCGAGAACCGTCGCCTCGAGGAAGGCGTCGAGCCGGAGCAGCCGAGGCGGAAGCCGTTGCGTTCACTGGATGAAGGAGTCGAGGTGCCGTCGGAATCTGAAGCCGAAGCAGCGCCTCCCGCACCCGATCCGGTCGCAGCCCTCGCGCAGGACGAGGCAGAAGCGCCGAAGGGTGCTGCGGAGTCTCCGGAGTCTACGGACAACACCTTTTTCAACATGCCGGAGATCGATGCCGGAGCGATCCGGGTGAAACGGACTCGCAAAGGGGAGGAAGCGGCGGATGACGGCGATCTTTCCGTTTTTTTTGGTGAAGACTCCGTTTCGGTTGCGGCAGACCCTTCTTCGGAAGAGCCTGACAAACCCACGACTACCGCAGCGCGAGCGGCGGAAGGTTTGGCAGAGGGGACGAACGAACAGCCGACAGCGCAGGGTGCGGCAGATCAATCGGGTCCGCTACCCAAGGGGCCACCGCCGATTCCGCTTGCGTTTGACGGGGGCTTCGAAGAAAAGACGCCATTGATTGCCTCGGCTGGACTGCCGGTGAAGATGCGCCCGCCCGCTTCTGCCGATGCAGTCTCCGAAGCAGTCCCGGCGAGTGCTCCTGCAACTCCTGCAACTCCGGCAACCGTTCCCAAAGAATTGGCCCAGGAGCCGTCACCGGAACCTGTCGCAACTCCGGAAGTCGCCGCGACTCCTCCGGAGGCGGCGAAATCGAACCCGCCATCGGAGCCCTCCCAACCCGAATCTGCTGCGGCGGAGGAAACCAAGGAGAGGCCACAATTCCCCGAATCGGAAGAATCGTTCGCCGTCATCGGAGATCCGCTTTCGCTGGAGGAACCGAAGAAGCTTGCCGCCCAATCGCCAAATCCCGCGCCAACGAAGAAGAAGGCGGGTTGTTGGACGATCTTCGCCACGCTCTTCTTTTTTGCGACACTGTTCGCGCTCGCGCTGCTGGCAGCGGGCGCGTTCTACGCGTGGTCGGCGGTGGGTCGGTTGACCGAGACACTAGCCGAAACGACTCGCGAGAAACTGGCCCGGCAGGACATTCACCTGGATTACGGAGGATGGTCCTACGAATTTCCCCGTGGGTTTGTTTTCGATGAGGTTACCCTCTACGAAGACGCCTCGAAGTCACAGCCGGTGCTGAAGGCAACCGGACTCGGGGTGAATGTCGACATTCCCGGTCTCATCAAAGATGCGGGCTCGCTGAATGCGGCCGAGTTTTCCCTGCGGGATTCAAAACTGACCTTCTATCAGAAGGGAGCGCTGTATGCGGAGATCGGCGGAGCCGAGGGCGAAATCCTCGCGGATGCCTCCGCCGTTTCCATCGAGCGCCTCGCCGCCACCGTCGGAGGGCTGAGAGTGCGTCTCGACGGAGTGATCAAGCTTCCTGACAAAGATGCCATCCGTTCCGCCGCACCTGGTTCCGCTGTGGCGGGTGAGACCCCGTCGAACCCGCTCGGCGCGATCGACCTGTCCGCCTTCCGCGATCTGGCACCCTGGCTGAGCTTCGAGAACACGGGGGGCGAGCCGCCCTTGCTTTCGCTCTCCTTTTCGATGGATGCGAGGGAGCCCGATCTCGCCCGGATCGAGGGGCATCTCGGGGGCTCGGTGGTGAAGTGGCGCGGGATCGATTTCAAGAGTCTCTCGGCCACCTTCCGCGTCGATCCGAAATCCGGTGAGTTGCGCTTTCCGAACCTCCAGGCCGAATACGGCGAAGGGCTCATCGGTGCGGTCCTCTCGATCGATATGGGCTCGCAGACCCTGAAAATCGAGCGTCTTCAGTCGACCGTCGATGTGCCCGCGTTGTTGACCGCATATGATGCTGCCTGGAGCAAGACCTTCCAATCCCTTCGCTTCGTGGACGCACCCACCCTGCAAATCAGCGGCGAGATGCCGCTGGCGGAGCCGGGCAATGCCAAGCTTGCGATTCGATACGAGCATCTCCAGGGGCTCGTTTATCGCGATGGAGAGCGCGAACTTCCTCTCACCGATCTCCGCGGGAAATTCACCTACGACAAGGGAGCCCTTGAAACCAACGATGCCGCCGCGCGTCTGTTTGGCGGGGTGGTCTCCGTGAACGGGGCGACCAATCTCGCTCAGGAAAAGCGTCCCTTCACCGGCCTGATCGAACTCACCGGCGTATCCCTGAAGGAGGCGACCTCGTGGTTCGGTCAGGATGGCACAGGGCTTTCGGGACGACTCGCCCTCACGTTCCGCGGCACCGGGACTGCCGATATTTCGAGTGTCAACGGAGGCGGCAATCTCCGTATCGAGGAGGCGGAACTGCCGACCTTTCCCGCCGTGGGGAAAGTACAGGCCCTGCTGGGGGGGATCGTGCCTGCCTTTGGCATCCAGGGCGGAGGGACCGTGATGGGAGCCTATATCCTCGAGTCGGGTGTGCTCGTCACCAGTGACCTCACCGTGCGCAACGGCGGAGTCCGTATTGTGACGAACGGGAACGTCAACCTCTCCCGTCGGGAGACCTCCTTTGTTTCCTCGGCGGAGGTGGAACCATCGCTCGCTGCGGTGACAGGATTGAAAGACAAGGTCATCCAGGTCGAAGGGAAAGGCCCGCTGACCGAACCCGCCCTGAAACTGCGACAGTTTCCGGTCGAGTTTGCGGCGGCAAGTCTGGCACCGGCCCTCGGCACGACGCCGGAGACGCTCGGAATGCTGAAATCTCTGATCGGGTCGGATCGTGCCTCCGAAATTTTCGTGGGCACTCCGGGAGCGACTCCCGGCTTGACCTTTGATCCGGCGGTCGAAACGCTGATTCGGGGACTGCTGGGCGAACCGATGCAACCCGGGACCTCCGCGAAACCGGCGAAGCCGACGCAGTCGGCGCAACCGGCGATACCAGCGGCCCCGGCACAGCCCGCAAAACCTACTTTGCGGGCAATTCCGCAAAACTAGAAACCCTGACAAAAACCAATAAAATGGACGCGATCAAACTCCTCGGAAGCCTGCTTGGCAAAAACGCGCTCGGTTCAAAAACAGGGGGCGGCATCCTCGAATCCCTTCTCGGCAGCGACGCCCCGCGCGGCAAGGCGCCTTCTTCGGCGGGACTGCCGACTGACATTCTTTCGACCCTGCTCGGCGGCAGCAAGGGATCGGGCAAGGGAGGCTTTGCCGCATTGGCGGCAATTCTAGTGGCGGCGGCTGCCAGGGGAAAGGGCGGTGGAGCGGGTGCGACGGGCGGTGACTGGCTCGGCTCCCTTCTCGGTGGAGCAGCGGGCAAAGGAGGCGGACTCGGTGAATTGCTCGGAGGGCTGGCGACGTCGGGTGGGGGCGACAAGACTTCGGAAGGGAGCGGCGGACTCGGTGATCTCCTCGGCTGACT
>CALDKL010000156.1 GCA_937898895.1 uncultured Verrucomicrobiae bacterium
GAGGAATCGCTCAAAGCCATTCCGCCGGGCTTGCGCGAGGCCAGTCTCGCGCTGGGTGCCACCAAACTCGAGACGATCCTGCGCATCGTCATCCCCCAGGCCTTGCCCGGCATCCTCACCGGCAGCATTCTCGCGGTGAGCCGCGGAGCGGGCGAGGTGGCTCCCATCCTGTTCACCGGAGCCGCTTACTACATGGCGCACCTGCCCACCAAACTCACCGACCAATTCATGGAGTTGGGCTATCATGTCTTCATCCTCAGCACCCAGTCGCCGAACATCGAGCAGACGCGCCCCATCTTGTACACCACGGTGCTGGTGCTGCTGTTGCTCACGTTCGCGTTGAATATCCTCGCTATCGCCATCCGCATGCGCATCCGCAAAAAATTGCGCTCGCTGCATTGAATCTTTTCCGATTCCTCATGTCCGCCCCAACGACAACTGATCCAGCCCTGATCCGGACCCGCGACCTGCGGCTGTATTACGGTGCGCACGAGGCGCTGAAACACATCAGTCTCGATCTTCCGGAACGCCAGATCACCGCCTTCATCGGTCCCTCGGGCTGCGGCAAGAGCACGCTGCTGCGATGCTACAACCGGATGAACGACCTCATCGACAATGTGCGCATCACGGGGGGGATCGAGATTGCCGGACAAGACATCCACAGCCGCGAGGTCGATGTGATCGAGTTGCGCAAACAGGTGGGCATGGTCTTCCAGAAGAGCAATCCGTTTCCGAAAACCATCTATGAGAACGTGGCGTACGCTCCGCGACTTCACGGCACCCGAAATCGTGGGGAACTCGACGCCATCGTCGAGAAAAGCCTCACCCAGTCCGCGCTCTGGGATGAGGTGAAGGACCGTCTCCACACCAGCGCCCTGGCACTCTCGGGCGGCCAGCAGCAGCGTCTCTGTATTGCGCGCGCCATTGCGATTCAACCGCACATCCTGCTGATGGACGAGCCCGCCAGTGCGCTGGATCCCATTGCCACCGCGCGCATCGAGGAGCTGGTGCTGGAACTGAAGAAGACCTTCACCATCGTCATCGTCACCCACAACATGCAGCAGGCCGCACGCATCAGCGATCTCACGGCATTTTTCTATCTCGGCGAACTGATCGAATTCGGTCCGACCAGGAAGATTTTCACCAACCCCTCCCAAAAACGCACCGAAGACTACGTCACCGGTCGATTCGGCTGACGCGGAAGCCCCACGAATCAGGATGAGCACTCACCACGAATCCGAACTTTCGCAGCTCAAAGATCAGATCCTCACCATGGCCAGCCTCGCCAGGCAGGCCGTGACCTCCGCCGTGCGGGCTCTGGTGGATCAGGACGAAGCCCTCGCCACCCGCGTCAAACAGGGCGACCGTGAACTCAACCGACTCGAGATCGAGGTCGATGACATGGCCGTCGTCCAGTTGTCGAAAGCTCCCCTGGCCCGCGATTTGCGTTTCATCATCGTCTCGATGAAGCTGGGTCACGACCTCGAGCGGATCGGCGATGAAGCGGCCGGGATCGCGAAACAGGCGCTCAAGCTCTTTGCCGAACCCCCGCTGAAGCCCTACGTGGACATCCCGCGCATGGCGGAGATGGCAGTGGACATGCTCAACGACTCCATTCAGGCCTTCATCGCCAACGACACCGCGCTCGCCCGCTCCGTGTTGCGGCGAGACAAGGATGTCAACGCCCTGCACAAACAGCTCCAGCGCGAACTGATCACCTTCATGCTCGAGGCCCCGCCGAACATCACCCGCTGCCTCGCGTTGCTCCAGATCGCCAAACGCATCGAGCGGGTTGCCGACCACGCGACCAATATCGCCGAAGAATCCGTCTTTCTCTATGAGGGCCGCGACATCCGGCACGGGGGCGACACGGAACAACGCTAAAAACGTCATGCCAAGCATTCTCGTCGTCGAAGATGAGCCGGACGCGGCCAATCTGCTCGCCATCCACCTGCGCAAGGCCGGACACGAGGTCACCGTTGCCGGAGATGGGGGAAAGGGCCTGACCTGCGCCCGCACCATCCGGCCCGATCTCATCCTGCTGGATCAGATGCTGCCCACCATGAGCGGCACCGAGGTTTGCCGAGTGCTCAAATCCGATCCCGCCACCGCCGACATCGCCATCATCATGCTCACCGCCCGCGCCGCCGAAGCCGACCGGATCAAAGGGTTCGAGCACGGGGCCGACGACTACGTGACCAAGCCGTTTTCGATGAAGGAATTGCTCCTGCGCATCGAGGCGCGCCTGCGGCGGCGCGATCCCTCCGAAATCGAGGGGCAAAAACTCATCGCCGGTCCCCTGACCCTGGATCTGATGAATCAACGCCTCTCCATTGGCGAGAAAGAAGTCCGTCTGACCGCCACGGAGAGTCGACTCCTCGCCACGCTCGCCGTGGAACCCGGCCGGGTCGTGTCGCGGGCCGATTTACTTCGCGAAGTCTGGCAGTATGGTTCCGGTGCCGACACCCGCACCGTGGATACCCATGTACGTCGGCTGCGGGCAAAGCTGGGAGGTGCCGCAACGTTGTTGCAAACCTTTCGCGGGGTCGGTTACCGGCTCCATTTGTCCGGCTCTGAATCCGATTCAATCTCGAGTGAGTGACTGTTTTTCTTTCCATTCTGATCGTGGCTTTGTCAGTCGCCCTCTGGGTCAGCCTGAGGTCCGCATCCCGAACCCGCTCGGAGTGTCAGGTGATCCTCTCGCGTTCGACGGAAGCACACCGCCAGGAAATCTCCGCCCTCCGCAGTCGAGCGGATCGATCCCTCGACGCCATGAGCGCAGGAGTCGTCATTCTCGATTCTTCAGGTCGCGTTGCCTTCGCCAACAAGGCTGTGCGCGATCAGTTCAGGCTCGATGACAGCGTCATCGGGCGCACCCTGATGGAGGCACTGAGGCTGCATCCTCTCAACGCCTTGTTGGAACGCGCCGTCGCCGGGGAGTCTCACGCCATTGAGGAAATCGAGATTGCCCACATCGGCCTGCCTTCCATCAGCTACCTTGCCGGAGTGTCCCGGCTCGATCCCGGGGAAGAGAGCCACGCTGCTGTTGTCGTTCTCCACGATCTTTCTCCGTTCAGGCAAATTGAGCGCGCTCGCGCCGATTTTGTCGCGAACGTCAGCCACGAATTGCGCACCCCTCTCTCCATTATCAAAGGTTATGCCGAGACTCTGTCCGGCGGCACCGGCGAACCGGATGACTATGCGAATTACGCCGCCATTATCGAGAAGCATGCGGACCGACTGACCCATCTGGTGAACGATCTCCTGACACTGTCGGGCATCGAATCAGGACAGATCGAAATCGATCTTCAGCGATTCCCGATTGAGCCATTCGCCACCCGCGTCCTCGCCGACCTCGCCGGAAAAGCCGCCCCCCGCCGTATCTCGCTACGACTCGAAGCACCGCCCGGCATCTCCCTGTTCGCCGATGTCGGCCGGATCCAGCAGGTTCTGGTGAATTTGATCGGCAACGCCATCGCCTATGGCCGGGAAGAGGGACGCGTGACCCTGTCGATCCTTCCCGGGAATGGAGAAACCATCCTGTCGGTGATTGACGACGGCCCGGGGATTCCGCCCGGTGATCGCGAGCGCGTTTTTGAACGCTTCTATCGGCTTGATCGAGCGCGTTCCCGGGATTCCGGCGGCACCGGTCTCGGGCTGGCCATCGTGAAACACATCGCCCTCGCCCACAACGGTCGTGTCTGGGTCGAAGAAACTCCGGGAGGTGGTGCCACCTTCTGCATCGCCCTTCCGGAGCGGTTGGAAGCCGACCAGGCGGAATCCAAAGAGCGCGAACCAGAGAACACGCGGAATCCGCGGACAAATTCGGGGGACGCGGCGGATTCGAACTTCACCCTGTAAGGGAACGCATCCATCACCGCTCTTTG
This sequence comes from uncultured Verrucomicrobiae bacterium, assembly GCA_937898895.1. Lineage (GTDB taxonomy): Bacteria > Verrucomicrobiota > Verrucomicrobiia > Verrucomicrobiales > DEV007 > Arctic95D-9. The sequence continues at coordinate 3,888 of CALDKL010000156.1, forward strand.
CTCTGATTCCGTGAGTTCGGAGCCTTCCGTGATTCGCCCTTCCCGTGTTTACGATAGAGTCGGGTGATTCGAGGCATAAAACAGGAGGAGAAAGCTACGGAGCCCACGCGCAGTCAGCCCGGACCTCCGCCGCAGGTTGCGCACCTCTGCGGCAGATCCCACCCGGCGGCGAGGGAGGTTTCCGATGCCGGAATCAGATGGAAACCGGCTTGCCGCCCGCAGCCGAGGCGTAGATCGCGTCGATGATCTGCATGAGGGCGAGGCCCTGCTCGGCGTTGTTGAGCGGGGCCGCTTTGCCCTCGATGGCCTCGACGAAATTCGCGGCGGAATCGATGCGACCCATGTCCTCACAGGGCTCGACCACAAGGGTCCGATCGACGCGTTTGCCTTCCTCCTGAGTGTAGATCTCGCAGGTATCGATCGCGGTATCATCGAGACCATCGGTTCCGAAAAGACGCTCGACCTTGCCTCCGGCCTGCACCCCCTGAAAGACTACGGAGACTTCCTCACGACGGATCATCTCGGCCCAGGACATCTGGAAACTGAGCACCTGTCCGGTCTCAAAGGTGACAAACCCGTGGGCGGCAGACTCGACGTCGGTGGTGCCGCCCTCGCGGTCGGGAATGCCCCAGGGTCCCTTGAATTCCTTCCGAGTGATGTGGTCGTCGAACGTCTGGGCAAGAACATGGGCAGGTTTGGGATTTCCCATGAAATAGATCGCGAGATCCATCATGTGAAGCAGGTCAATGACAGGCCCGCCACCCGAAAGTGCCTTCGTCGTAAACCAGCCGCCAAAACCGGGAATGCCCGTGCGGCGGATCCATCTGGCCTGGGCCGAGTTGATTCGCCCGACAACTCCTCCGTCGATGAGCTTCTTCATCTCGCGCGACTCCGGACGGGCCCGGTTGTTGAAGTTGAACAGGAGGTGCTTCCCGGCCTTGTCGCGCACGGCGATCATCTCGCGAACC
>CALDKL010000157.1 GCA_937898895.1 uncultured Verrucomicrobiae bacterium
ATAGGCTACGGCGTCCCCTTCCTCGTTGGGGACGTCGCCGGAAAACCGGGCGATGCCCTTTTCGATGACGACATTCCTGGCGATCTCCCGGACGGATTCGACATCGAGGGAAATCTTGCGATCCGGAAACTGTTTGAAGGAACTTTCGAAAATGGCGCGAATTTCCTCGGGTCCGGAAGCGGAGCGTTCGTCGATCTCATCGAGCATCTCAGCCTCAACAGTGAAGAGCGCGAGCATATCGTCGATTTTCTTCGCGTTGTAGGCGGCCACATAGCGCTCGGCGAGGGCAGAGAGTTCTGCGGTGGAGTCGTCCTGCGCCCGGAGGAGGGGAGCGGAGGCTGTTCCTAACAAAACGGCGTGGGCGACGGCGAGGGCGAGCGGGAGGCCGATTTTCATGGGGTCGGGTGAATCGAATCGTGCCTGCTTTGTGCTCTGCCTTCAATCAAATTTCCGGCATGAAACCAAAAAACCTTCCGAAAACCGCAAGTTCCAGCGAGGATGGGACATCCAACGCCGTCATGGGGGGATACTCTTCGGTGTCAGGTGAGCGGAGAGGAGGGGTATTTCTCGGAAGGGCAGTGGAGAAAGTCTCAGAGACTCAAGCCCACTCGGAAACCTCGCGTGGCAAAGTAGGATTGGGCACCGTTGTGCCCCACAAAGACGCGACCATACCGTTTCTCGGCATAGAGCGCACCGCCGAGATTCCGGATCTCCGGGGGCGATCGGATCCAGCTTGAGGTTTTGCAATCAAACTCACCCAGACCCTGCAAGGCAAAATATTCCTGCTCCGTCAACAGATTTGCTCCCATCGATGAGGCCATATCCATCCCCGTCGTTTCGGGGCGAGCTGTTTTTCTCGATTCCCAGCCAGCCCGGTCGTAGCAGAGGCTCCGTCGACCAATCGGACTCTCTGTCGAGCAATCCACAAACTGCAATCGCTCCGAGGTTCCGCCCAAGAGGACTAGGTCCGGTTCCCCGCCGGTGCGATCCATTTCGCTGAGGGTCCACAACGCTCCGGGTGCGGACTCGAGTTGTTCCTGCACGCGCTCCCAGGAGATACCACGGTGCCGTTCCGGATATTGCTCGAAGCGTGTTTTCAGGACGCTGAGAATCTCTTTGCTTTCGTTGGCAGAGAGGGACCGTTTCATGAGGGGGGCAGTGCACCTTGGACAGGAAGCACCAGGTCTGTCGTCGGTCAAATCGTGATTGCCTGGGCGATCGATTCGATCCCTCAAGTCGCCTGGTCCGGCCCGTTTTTCATGCCCCCTTCCGCGCGTTTGCGTCGCGGCGGCACGGTCCTTCTGCTTGGATTTCAGGAGGCCTGTGGAGGGGGCGCATCCTCCCGTTGGCGCTCGTCCAGCCGTCCCGCTGCATAGGCATGGAAGACGATCCTGATCTCATCGCGGACGCGGCGGAAGACGGCGAGACGTTCCGCCTCGCTCCCGAGGGCTTGCGCGGGATCGTCGAAAGGGAAATGATGACGGTTGACTCGGCCAGGGAAGTGGGGGCAGGCCTGGTCGGCGTTTCCGCAGACGGTGATGACGGTCTCGACGGGTCCGGCGAGGAATTCGCGGACGTGTTTTGAGGTGTGGTGGGAAAGGTCGATCCCGATCTCGGAC
>CALDKL010000158.1 GCA_937898895.1 uncultured Verrucomicrobiae bacterium
TTTTGATAAAAACAAGAACGCGATCTGCGGAGGGGGAATCGGGTAGATCGCGGGAGTCGGTAACCTATAGCGAGGGGTGGCGGGGCGTCAAGGCTGGGGGGAGACAGATTGCTCCATGAAGAGAGCCCTCCAGTATTTCTCATCCGCTTTCGTTTCGATCCCCGGTTTACACGGCCCCGAACCGCCCGTATCGTGGCCGACGCATGGAAACACTCAAAGCTGTCCTGACCAACTGGTTTTTCTGGGGATTTGTTCTCGGATTCACCTTTTGTGTCCTCTCGATCTTCGCCCACTGGAAAACCAAGGGAGAACTGAAGCGCCTCAAGGGGCACCTCAGCGACAAACTCGAAATCGAGGCCGAAAAGCAGGCCGAGATGAAGGGTCGGCTCGAAGCTCTGAAAACGGAAAACGAGAACCTGCGGATCAAGATCAATGCCGGGCGCGTCCAGAACGACACCACCGCCCTCGAGCGGGAACTCGAGATCTACGCCCGGGCGGAAAAGGCCATGGTGCTCAATGCTCCCGGATTTGCCCAGGCCTGGGAAAAGGCCAAGGAGGGAGCCCTTTCCGAAATCGAAAGCGAGGAAGCGGGCAAGAGCCTGCCCCGCCGCCTCTTCAAACGTTTCTTCTCCCGCGGCGGCTCGAACCTTGATACGGAAGTCATCGAGGCACTCCCGGCCGATTCGGCGAACAAGAAGACCGCGCCGGTGCGCGAATCCTGATCCGGCGCGACATGACACTCGATCTCCCCGAACGGGATTTCGGCGGCTATATTTTCGACTGCGACGGCACCCTCGTCGATTCGATGCCGCTCCATTTCCGCGCCTGGACGGAGAGCTTTCTCCACCACGGTGCCCCCTGGCACTGGACCGAGGACGATTTCTACGCCAACGCGGGCGTCCCCGACCGCGTCACGGTGATGGAATTGAACGAACGCTACGCCACCGCGATCGATCCGGATTCGATTCACGAATACAAGGCGAAATGGTATTCCCGACATCTCGCCGACCTCGCGCCCGTGCCTGCCGTCGCCGCCCTCGCGAAACGCTACCATGCGGAAGGGCGGAGAATCTCGGTCGCCTCGGGCAGCGATCTCTCGCTCGTCGCACCCTCGCTCGAGGTCACGGGCCTGGCGACACTCTTCGACATCATCGTGACCCCGGCGGACGTGGTGCGCGGAAAGCCTGCGCCCGACATGTTTCTCCTCGCCGCCGAGCGCATGGGGGTCGCCCCCTCGGACTGTCTGGTCTTCGAGGATGGAAAGGCCGGGATCGAGGCCGCCGTTGCCGCCGACATGAGTTGGGTGTTTGTTCCGAGTCGCTTCGGCTGAGTCACCGTAGTGTCGCCCCGTCTCGTCCGCATCCGCCCCCTGACCCATTCCCATGAACCTGACCGGACAACAACTCCTCGGAAACCGCGAGTCGGCCGAATCCACCGACATCTTTTTTGCAAAAAATCCGGCCACAGGCATCGACCTCGCCCCCGCCTTCCACGAGGCCGACAGCGCCGAGATCGACACTGCGGTGAATCTCGCCCTCGCGGCCTTCGATCCCTTTCGCAACCTACTCCCGGAGCGACGCGCCGACTTTCTCGAAGCCATCGCCGAAGAAACGCTGGCCCTCGGCGAAGACCTTCTCGAACGGGCCGCGAGCGAGACCGCCCATCCCCTGCCCCGCTGCGCGGCGGAACGAGACCGCGTCCTCACCCACACGCGCCAGTTCGCCGACTGGATCCGCGAGGGTTCCTGGGTCGATGCCCGCATCGACACGGGCAATCCCG
>CALDKL010000159.1 GCA_937898895.1 uncultured Verrucomicrobiae bacterium
GGGCCGGACCGGTCGCGAGCGGATTCGGATGCGCCGCCGGAGTGATCGCGGCAGGCGGCTGCGGTTTTGTTTGATAGGAAACCGGAGCATTCGACTGGCATCCGCCAACCATGGCGACGCAGGCGATCAATGCTCCCGCGAAAGAGGCGGGAGAAACGAAGGAATGAAAGCTGCGACGGAGGGAACCAAAACCCATGAGCGGTCGCAGCCTAGCGCACTTTTCCGGGAATGCACCCGGAAGCTTACTCGGAGGGCTTCAAAATCGCTTCGATTTCGGGAGAAGGGGGGGTGCCGAGGTCGATTGCCGCGTAGTAATGACGCCGGGCCAACTCGAGCTTCGGAGGGTCCAGCCCGAGATAACTCACCGCCAGGTTGTAGTGGGCCGCTGCGGATCGCGGGGCGATTTCGACGGCTCGCTCCAGTTCCGTGACGGCGGCTTCCGGCCATCCATAGTCCCTGGCCACGGCCGCGAGGATCAGGCGGGTCTCGACATCACCGGGGTCTTCATGAACGGCCCGAGTGAGGCAGGAAAGGGCGAGGGCAAGGTCGCCGCGCTGGTAGTGGATGAGCCCCAGCGTCTGCCAGTTTCTCGCAATGTAGGGATTGAGTTCGGTGGAACGCCCGAGGTTTCCGGCGGCAGCGAGGAGGTTGCCGAGTTGGTGTTCCGCCACTCCGAGATTGGCGTAGGCTAGGGCATTGTCGGGTGCCTTCTTGACCAAATCGAGATAGATGTCGCGGGCTTTCGGCCAATCGCGATCAGCCACTGCCAGTGCACCTGCTTTGGCCAGTTCAGCCAGTTCGGGCGGCAGGGTGACGGGTTCTTTGACCCGCCCGAGATGAAGAGGTCCGGCCTCGGCGGCAGGCGGTTCCGCTGGCTTCGATGGATTCGATGGATTCGGCGTTGCAACAGAGCCGGCCGGAGGAGTTGCCGGAGGGCTGACGAGCGGTGCTGCGGATCCGGAATTGAGCCGGAAACCGAGATTCTTGATTCGCTGCACGGCGGCGGCTCCGGCAGAGGTGGAGCGATCTTCGGTAGGTGCGGTGGTGCTGCCACCGGATCCGGAAGGCTCCGGAGCGGCGGGGGTGGGCTCCACAGCCCATCCCGGACAGGACGCGGCAAGAAGCGCCCAAGGGAGGCAACGGAGGCAGGCGTTCATAAAAAATCAGGGATTCGAAATAAAACGCGGGATTTTTGCTTGCGCACGATGTATTTCGAAGGATGTTCTCGCAAACACTGTTCAAAATGAAATTGACCAACCGTCAGCAGGAAGTCCTCGATTACCTTCAATCCGAGCATCGCCGTTCCGGCATCATGCCCTCGACGCGGGAGATTCAGGAGCACTTTGGATTCGCCAGCCAAACCGCCGCCGTCAGCCACCTGCGAGCCCTGGAGCGCAAGGGGGCGATTTCCCGCCGCGAAGGGGATGATGAGCGTCGTCGCGCCCGTTGCCTCATTCTCGCCGGGGCGGCAGACCGTGAACCGATTCTCGATGTGCCGGTCTATGGGGCGATTCCGGCTGGATACAGCGATGATTCCGCTCCGGTTTCCGAAGGCACTCTCTCGGTCGATGTCCGCTCTCTGGGGCTGAATGAACGTTCCAAGACCTACGCGCTGCGCGTCCGTGGCGAGTCGATGATCAATGCGCACATCATGGATGGTGATCACGTCATTCTCGAATACCGTGAGCCTCGCGATCAGGACATTGTCGCCGCTCTCATCGACGGTGAAACGACCCTGAAACGGTACGTGATGAACGGTCGTCGTCCCTTTCTCCGAGCAGAGAATCCGAAGTTTCCCGATCTCATTCCCGCCCAGGAACTTGTCATCCAGGGAGTCATGGTCGGCCTCGTTCGCGGGGCGGTGAAGCGCTGGTGAGACACGGGTCTGCGGGCGGTGTCCCGGCCTGCGTTTTCCCGAGGAACTTCTGATCGGTTTCTCTTGCCGGGACGGGCCTCACGGGACGGAGTTCTTTTCGGTGGGGGCGGTCTGGAACAGGTTGAGGATTGCTTCCACCGGCACGCCGGATTTCACCACCATCTGGAGGTTGTCTTTGATCCCGTCCTTCTCGTTGTAGTAGATCGAGTTGGTCGAGGCGGCGACGCCGATCAGTTCCCCGCGGGCGTTGAAGATGCCGGAACCACTCGATCCTTTGGCAAAATCGGCCGTGATCTGCAGACGCGGGACGTGCTCCCTGGGAGTCAGATACTTGCGGGCGAGATCGCCCCGGCTGAGCGTATAGAAATGTCCGTCGGGATGGGAAATGACAAACAGTTCCTCTCCCGAGTGAAGCGTGCGGCAGAGAGGGACATGGGGCAGGTCCCTGGCGTCGAGCAGCTTCACCAGGGCGAGATCGTCTCGCTTTGAGGAGGCCAGCACCGATTCGATTCCGTAGATCTGGCCCCCTGCGGTCATGGCACCGAATACCACGGCCTCGCGCGAGTCCATGACATGGTAATTGGTCAGGGCGAGTCCATCGGGCGAGAGGAGGACTCCTCCGGCGAGATTGGCGTGGTACTTCTCACATTTCCCGCAAAGAAAGAGATGCCCGAGGATCAGCGTCGCCGCGCGAGCCCGTGCGACCGGGTTGGCGGGCGGGGGCGAATCGGGTTTGGCAATGGCCGGAAGAGGCAGCGATGTGGCGTTGGCCTTCTTCAATTGTCCGGCGAGATGCGAAGTCGTCGGAAGGCCGCCCGCCTGAAACAATTCTCCGAGGTGGGTCTCGAAGGCCGCCTTGATGGCCTCGTCGTCGAGGAAGGGCTCGCCCGGATCCGCTGCGACGGGGATCGTCAGGCTCAAGCAGCCAAACAACGCGAGCAAGTGGCGATTCATCGGGACGAGTGTACCATTACTTGAAGCTGATTTTAGCAGTGGGCAGTGCTTCACGCAGCTTCCTGACTCCCGACTCGGTCACCTTGGATTGCCAGAGATAGATGGATTCGAGCGACTTCAATCCTTTCAAGGCTTCCAGCCCCGCATCCGTGACGGAGGTGGTGTGCAGATTCAGATAGCGGAGTTCCGGGAGGCTCTTGAGATTCGCGAGTCCCGCATCGCCGATGGCGGTATTGCTGAGATCGAGGCGGATGAGGCGCGGCGTGGTTGCGACGAGAACAAGAGCGGCGTCGGTGGCGGAGGTGCGGGAAAGATCGAGATGGGCGATGCGCTCAGCAATGACCTTGGCGGAGAGGATCTTTTCATCTGTTGCTTCGGACGCAGGGAGTCGGAAATCGACGGAAAGGAGTGGACTGGTCTGGGACAGTCGCAAGACGCGGCCACCCGAGGCGGTCACGGACTCCCAAATCTTGTCTTCGGCGGGGGCGAGGCCTTCGGAAAGCCGATGGTAGAGACCTTGGATTTCCGAGACGGGCAACTCTTTCCCGGTGTTGCTGACATTGGCAGGTTTTCCGGCGAGATTTCCCTGCCACTTGTCGAAGTTCATGCCTTCGTCGATCCAGTTTTTGAGAAGCTCGACCTCCGCCGGGGTGAGAGGGTCGGCCTTGTCTTTGGGTGGCATGAAATCTTCATCATCCGGCGGCAGGGTGACCCGTTCGAAGAGAGGACTCTCGGACGATTTGCCTGCGACGATCACGGCTCCGTTCTCGCTGCCGACATGGATCGCCCAGGCCGCATCGAGGCGGAGACCGGCCTTCGGTTTCACGGTCTTGCCGTTCGCTTCGAAGGGTGCCTTGTGGCACTTCAGGCACTTCTTTTCGATGATTGGCAGGATTTCCTTTTCAAAGGAAACGGCGGCGGGGGAACTCGCCGGGATGGCGAGAGTGAGCAGAAACCAAACGCGCAGGGGGATTCGCATGGCGGAAGGATGCGGATTCCCCGCTCGCTACGCAATGAAAATCCTCGTGCCAACCCGTCGCGAGATCGCGGAGGAAACCACGGCCCCGCGCCGGGGTTGGGCACGTGGAGCGGAGGATGTACATCAGCCTTCACCCGATTTCGGATTCTCCGCGAGGAGCGATCCGAGAAAGGGAAAGAGCTGCTTTTTCCGGCTGACCACGCCCTTGAGAATGAAAAGATGGGAGTCGCGTCGGGGGTATCCGATCTTCTGGCGGATCTCCGCCGGTGCCTCGATGAGGAGGA
>CALDKL010000160.1 GCA_937898895.1 uncultured Verrucomicrobiae bacterium
AGGGGGTGGACAGGTATCCGGATCGGAAATGCGGGGCAACATCGGCCGCCCCCTGAAGCCGATGGCGGAGGGAGTGGGATTCGAACCCACGGTAGGTTTCCCTACACTCGATTTCGAGTCGAGCGCCTTAAACCGGACTCAGCCATCCCTCCTGATCGATGCGCCGCACTGGCGTGTCGGGAGTCGCCCGGAAGACCCAATCCGGCGGATTCTTCAGGCGGGCGGAAACTCTCTCCCCTGTGGACCGATTTTCAAGGACGAATTCCGAATCCTTCGCCGCGATACATCTCCCGGCCTCCCATCACCGTGAGCACGGGCCGGATGGAGCGGATTTCCTCCACCGGACATTCGAGGTAGTCGCGATCAAGCACGACAAAATCGGCCAGTTTGCCGGGCTCGAGGCTGCCGAGCAATTCCTCGTCGAAGCTGAGCCACGCGGGCCAGACGGTGAGGGTGCGAAGGGCGTCGAGGCGGCTGAGCCGCTGGTGATCCCCGTAAACTTTTCCGCGGTCGTCGCGGCGATTCACGGCGAGGTCGAGCATGAGAAAGGGGCTGAAGGCGTTCATCGCACGCTCGGGATCCAATCCGATCATGTGATCGCTGTTCAACCCCACCGGCACCCCGGCCCGGACCCACTCCCCGAGTCCGATGAAGCGTGCCGACCACTCTGTTCCGTAGATCCGGTTGATGAAGTCGGCGTCGCGTTCGTAGAGGTATCCCTGGGTGTCAACTCCGGCGCGGAGTGATCTCGCGAGGGTCGCCATCTCGGGTGTGGGAAAATAGCAATGGATCAGGTTGAAGCGACGTTCGCGGATTCCGGGCTGCGTTTTTGCTACCGTTTCGACAGCGCGGAGGACGGCCATGGCTCCGCCGTCGCCGGTGACATGTGCGCTCATGGGCCAGCCGAGACGGTCGACTGCGGCAAAGACTTTCTCCATCTCCTCCGGGCTGTAGTAGTGCGCTCCGGTGTAGGCGGGATCCGTGTTTCGGTAGAAGGCCGTGCGCCTCTCCCCGTGAGCTTCACTGAGCCAGGTCGTGCCCCAGTGGATGCCTCCGTCCACGGTGATCTTCAGGCAGGTGGCGCGGACCCGTTCGTCGCCTTCGCCAGGGGCGAGGCCGAGTTGCCGCACGTAGGCATCGACTCCGGCAGCGTCCTTCGCGGAAAAGCGGAAGGTCGCCCGCACCCGGACGCCGAGGCGGTCGTTCGCGGCCTGCTTCCGGAAAAAGTCGAAGCCTTGTCGGTCGGTGGCGCGTTCGAAAATGGTGGTGATGCCAACCGAGTTGTAGACTTGCAGCAGTTCCTCGTGTTTGGCCCGCACCTGGTCCTCGGAAAACACCTTCGGGGCCGGCATGTGTTTGCGCACCGAGGCCCGCCCGTCGCGTATCAGGACGGGGCGGCCGTTTTCCCTGACAAGGGTACCATCGGGAATGGTCGAGTCGGCTTGCTCGAGTCCGAGTGCCTTCCAGCCTGCGGTGTTGAGCACCGTCTTGGTCACCGAGACAAAGATCACGGGATGATCGCGGGTCCCCGCGTCGAGTTCCTCCGGGGTGGGGAAGCGCTGCTCGGCGAGGCGCGTGATCTCGTTGCGGGGCACTTCGATCCAGGTGCCCGGCGGGACCTGGGCGGCGCGGCGGCGGATCCATTCCTGCAGCTCGGAGATGCTGCGCACTTCCGCGTAATCGCCCTCGAGGGCGGCCCGGGCGACCCCGAGACTGTGGCAATGACTCTCGATGAATCCGGGAACGACCGTGCGCCCCCCGAGATCGACCACCTTGGTCTCGGTCCCGGCGAGGGCGCGAATCGCGGCGTTGGCTCCGATTGCGAGGATGCGGCCTTTGCCGACGGCGAGGGCGGTTGCCTGGGATTCTGCCGGATCGAGTGTGACGATCTTTCCGTTGTAGAAAAGGGTCTCCGGTGAGCCCGCCTCGGCAATCGATCGCAGCCTCAGATAGGCGGCGGCGTAGCGTCGCCCGAGTTCACGATACGAGGCGGAGTCGAAATGGATTTTGTCTCCCTTGTGCGACAGACCATCGGAGGAGACGAAGGCGGAATTCGCCACGAGAAGGGGGAGACGACGATGCACCTGGTCGACTTTTGAAAATTCGGCGGTCCATGGCGCATCGGCAAATTTTCCCATCTGGCCCACGAGGAAGGGAACTCGGGGGGCCTTCCACTCGCCGCGGAACCGGGCGACGAGGTCGACCAACTTTTCTTCGTAGGCCTCGGCGAGACCCGGCTTCGCGTCGCTCTCTCCCTGGTGCCAGAGAATTGCCTTGAGCGTCCCGGCGGGGAGGGCTGCGGCGGCTCGCTTCATGGCATCGTCCCAGGGATGGGATTGGGTCTGCTCGTGGTAGCCTCCTGGTCTCCAGGAATCGATCGGGGATCCGCCGACGGCGCAGGGAATCAGCCCGATGGTGACGCCGGGTGTCGCTCTCGCCACGGCAAGGGCGAAGGAGCGACCGAGTCCGACTCCGGCGGCGGGTTTGTCCCAATGCATCGGATCGACGGCGGGCACCCAGCGACCTTCGCGGTTGAACAGGAGCACACGCGGGTCGGGCTGTTTGTCCTCGGGCGCGACCACGCCGCGACCGGCCATGTTCGATTGCCCGACGAGCAGGAAGAGGTGAAATTGTTCTTTTGGCGGCAAGGGGAGATCCTCGGCGGAGGCGATACCACACAGGAGAGCGACGGAGAATCGAGAGAGCACCCAAAGCCGTTTCATATTTCGGCAGCGTGACTCAGGACAGCCCCTCTCGTCAAGAGAGTGCGACGGCGAGTTTACGCAGGGGAACCGAGGCGAGGCCAGGGAGGGCCTTCCCGGCACCTCGATCTGCCGCATTTCGATGCGGCGGCACTCGACATCGCGGAGTCCTTCGCCGAAGATCAGCGATCCCGGCGATGACATTTTTCTCGGCAGCGATCCTCCTTCTCCTGATCATCGATCCTTTCGGCAATCTCGTTCTCATCAATTCCCTCCTCCGCGACCTGCCCAAACGAGAACGACAGGCGTTGATCCTGCGCGAATGCCTCATCGCCTTTGTCATCCTCGTGATCTTTCTTTTTGCCGGAAACACGATCCTCTCCACTCTCGGCCTGCGTCCTCCCACCCTCAGCATCTCGGGCGGAATCGTCCTCTTTCTCATCGCGCTGGGCATGGTCTTCCCGACCCGGGAACGGAGCTTCGGCGAGATCGGGGAAAAACCGCTCATCGTCCCGATCGCCATGCCGCTCATCGCCGGGCCGAGTGCTCTCGCGATGCTCCTCCTGATGGCGACACGAGAGCCCCAATCGCTCGGGAAGTGGTTCGGGGCTCTCGCCACCGCTCTCGGGACCGCCACCCTCGTCCTCTGGCTGTCTCCACTGTTCTACGAGAAACTGGGACGCGCCGCCACCACGGCGATCGAGCGGCTCGTCGGAATGCTGCTGATCATGGTCTCGGTGCAGATGTTTCTTGACGGAGTTGGCGTTTCTCTTTCCAAAGACTAACAAAACAGCCGGATTCCATGGAAATCTCTCCCGAACAAATCGCCCGCCTGGCAAAGGACATGGGCATCTCCGCCGAGGAACTGACGCGCTTTGCCGATCGCGGACGCAAGCATGTTTTCCCCGCCGGCGAATACCTCTTCCACCAGTCTGCACCACGCCGGTTCTTCGGTGTTGTCCTGCGCGGCCGCATCAACCTGTTGCGTGGTCTCGCCGGGCGAAATGTCACCATCGCCTGCCTCACCGAGGGCGCCCTGATCGGCGAGACCATTTTCATCGACGAACTCGCCCACAGCGTATCCGGCGTGGCGCAGGAGGAATCGGAACTCTGGCTGGTGGGGAAGGAGGACATTGATCTGTTCCGCCACGAGCAGCCGGAGATCTTCTACCGGATCGTGGCCCGTGCCTCGCGGCGCATCAGTCTGCGTCTCCGCGAAACGACGGAGATGCTGATGCGCTCCGATCTCTCCCGCGCCCCGATTACGGGCTATCGCCGCGAACACGATTCCCTCGGCGAGCGCGAGGTCTCGAACGCCCACTACTACGGAATCCAGACGACGCGGGCGGTGGAGAATTTCCCCTTTTCCGGGGTCCGCCTTTCGCACTTTC
>CALDKL010000161.1 GCA_937898895.1 uncultured Verrucomicrobiae bacterium
CGTGAGGGATTCGTGTTTCGGAATGGAAAGGGTGACGGCGTCCTTGGCGACCGTCGCCACGGCATCGGAGAAGGGGTCGAGAACCTTGTTTTTCAGCGGATGAAAGGCGAGCTTCGCCCCCTCGGGAATGGAACCGGAGGGAAGTGCCATCGTGAGGAGGAGGTTTGCCCCCTCGATCGATACGTTCAGCGGAGCCGCAACGGGTTTTGGGATGCCTGCGACAGCGGCCTCGATCACACCGGCCTCCGGGGACGGGATCGCGGTAGCGGCAACATCGAGGGTGATGGACAAGTTGGCCCTGCCCGGGACACAGGTGTTCGGATCGCACATGAGCCACCCGACCTTGCCGGAGAGTGTGACTTTTTGTCCGATTGTCAGGCTATCGGGTGGCGTAATCGTGATCGGATGAATCACGGAAGTCTCGTATCCGAATCCCGCTTCACGCACGCCGAATCCGTAGTCGATGATGAACCGTTTCGGAACCGGAAACTGGAGAGGCCCAGCCCTGAACCCTTCGGGCAGGAGGAGGTCCAGAGAGGTGGGAGTGCCCGTATCACCGGGATTGGACCAGTAGGTGTGCCAGGTCGGGTCGATCTTCAGGACGAGGCCTGCCGTGAACGGAACCCCCGGCTGGATCGCCGAGACGCTGGCAATGAGGCGGGCTTCGACATTTTTATCCCTGACCGGAGTGGATTCGGCGAATCCAGGATCGACCCAAAGCCCGGAGAGGGTCGTGACGGCAGCGAGAGCGAGAAGAGAAGGACGGAGCGAGGCCATGTCGATTGGGACGTCGGGAACCGGAGAATCTTACCGCTCCCTCCGGAAAAGGCGAAGCACAAGTGACGCTTGTGCGGCGGAATCAATCCGGCCATACTCGGACCATGAGATACCCTGTTTTGTTCGGATTTTTCCTGCTTCCCTTTCTCAACGCTCTTGCTCAGGACGCCCCCAGGCCCAGGGAATATCCTCTCGGCCCCGATTCGGAGCGAAGGGAGGGCGTGCCGGAAGGGGCAGTGACAAAACATGTCTGGAAAAGCAAAATCTATCCTGGGACGATTCGCGAATACTTTGTGTATGTTCCCGCCCAGTACCATCCGCAGGGATCAGACAGGGTCGCGGTGATGATTTTCCAGGACGGACATGCCTATGTCGATCAAGCTGGACAGATGCGGGTGCCGGTGGTGTTGGACAATCTCATCGCAGCGGGAGAGGTGCCGGTAATGATCGGGATTTTCATCAATCCAGGCTGGTTTGCTGAAACCCTGACCAAGCCACAGCAATGGAAGGCACCATCCGGGGTGAACAGCAATCGCTCGGTCGAATATGATTCTCTCAATGCGACCTATGCGCAATTCCTCGAGTCGGAGATTCTCGCCGAAGTCGGAAAGACCCTGCGCCTCACCAATGATCCTGACCAACGCGCCATCTGCGGAATGAGTTCGGGAGGAATCTGCGCCTTTACCGCAGCCTGGGAGAGGCCCGATCTCTTCCACAAAGTCATCAGTCACATCGGGAGCTTTACAAACATCCGCGGTGGTCATGTGTATCCCTCCCTGATTCGGAAGACCGAGAAGAAGCCGCTGCGGGTCTTTCTCCAGGACGGTTCGAACGATCTTGACAACGAGCACGGCAACTGGCCACTCGCGAATCAGGAAATGGCCGCCGCGCTGAAATTCGCTGGTTACGATTTTGAATTTGTCTTCGGGGAGGGGGCACACAATGGCAATCACGGAGGGGCGATCTTTCCCGACTCGATGCGGTGGCTGTGGCGAAAGTGAGCGAAAGTGAGCGGGGGAGAGCGAAACCGTTACTCCCCCCGCATCGCCCGACCAATGTCGCCGGGCTGATATCCAAACAAATCGTCAGGAAGGGAGCGGTTTTCGACCTGCACCAATTTCCAGCTCGCAGGTAGGAAACTTTTCTTTTCCCAGGTGAATACGAAAGGTTCCTCGAGTTGGTTGATCTGCCGCATGGCCTCCTGCCCGACGGGGCTGATCGGTTTTCCGCCAAGGGTCAGCTTTGCCGTCCAGGTGGCGCGCGCTTCCCGAATCTCGAGACGCGCCTTCTCCGACTCTGACGTGACAACGAGGGCTAGAAACTGGCTCCCCACATCGACCATCGAGGTGACGATCTCTTCACGGGAGAATCCCCATCGATCCGAGTAGTCTTCCGCGACGAGGCGCTGGATGCGGCCCGGACTGCGTCGTCCGATTCCATCAAGGAGCGACGCCTGCCGCTTCTCAAGGATCACCGAGGCCCGCATCTGCATCCCTACGACAAAGGACAAAAGGAGCAGCCCGGACACAACGGCCATAAGAATCCAACGGGCAAGGCCACGATTATTTACGTATTGCGAAATTCTCATAGATGTTATCTTTCTCAAAGATCCCGGAGCCTGTAAAGTCCGAAAGGACCCGCGCCAAACCGGATCGCGCATATCGAGAACGAACCCAATGGCCACCTATCGCCCCAATGTCGCCGCCATCCTTCGCAATCCGGAGACCGGTCGGATCTTTATCGGCGAGCGGATCGATCATCGGGGAAGTTGGCAATTTCCGCAGGGCGGAGTCGATCCGGGGGAAGACCTCATCTCCGCGCTCCATCGCGAAGTTGAAGAAGAAATTGGGATCGGAAAACAATTCTACCAACTCATAGCCTGCCGCACCGACTATCGCTACAAATTCCCGGGAGGGAAGCTCAAGAAGGGTCGTTACTGCGGGCAAACCCAGACCTATTTTCTCTGCGATTTCACGGGTCGCGACGAAGACATCAATCTCGCCACCCACGTTCAGGAGTTCTCGCAGTTTCGCTGGATCGATCCCCACGAATTCGATCTGGGCTGGGTGCCCCGGTTCAAGCGACCCGTTTTCCTCCGGGTCTTTCGCGACTTTTTTGGGATCCGTCGGCTCGGGAAGACTCCCAAAAAGGTCGCCAGGACGGCTCGGAAGACGGCAAAGAAGGCCGCAAAAAAAGCGGGCAGGAAGCGATCCGGTAGATCGACATCGGAACCCTCCTCGGGAATTTCCGAATTGACCTCGACAAAGTGATCGGGATAAAAAGGAAGGAGAACCCTCTCTTGATCGCCCCTCTCTCGGAATCTCATGAATCCCATCCTCCCCTCACGCACGACTCTTCTGCGCCTCGTCTTGCTCGCCACCATCGCGGTCTCCTCGGCCGGACTCTCCGGCTGCACGACCAATGATGTCTCGGAAGATACGACGGTGTATCCGACTCCGGCTGAAAAAAATCGACAGATGCAGGAACGCATGAGCGAGGTCACACGCTCCTTCATGTGAGTTATTTGACATCGATCTGTCGCAGTTGTCGGG
>CALDKL010000162.1 GCA_937898895.1 uncultured Verrucomicrobiae bacterium
CACGGTCGCCGTGTCGCCAAGATGAATGCCTGCGGAGTGGCCGTGAGTGCTCCCCGGCTCGCTCTCACCGATCCCGAGATCTACGACGCCATCGAGGAGGAAGAGGCCCGGCAGAGTGGCAATATCGAGCTGATCGCCTCGGAGAACTTTGCCTCGCGGGCGGTGCAGCAAGCCCAGGGAAGTTGCCTCACGAACAAATACGCCGAAGGCTACCCCGGGCGCCGCTGGTACGGGGGCTGCGAAAACGTCGACAAGGTCGAAAGCCTCGCAATCGAGCGGGCGAAGCAGCTTTTCGGCGCAAAATTCGCGAACGTGCAGCCGCACTCGGGATCGCAGGCAAATTGCGCGGTGTATTTCAGCGTGCTCCAGCCCGGTGACAAGATCCTGACGATGGACCTCTCCCACGGTGGTCACCTCACTCACGGACACCCGGCAAATTTCTCAGGAAAGCTCTATGAAGTGAAACACTACGGAGTTTCCAGGGAGGATGAGACAATCGACTACGATGCGCTTGCCGCTGCGGCCGTCGAGTACCAGCCGAAAATGATCACGGCGGGAGCCTCGGCCTACTCGCACATCATCGACTTCCGACGAATGCGCGAAATCGCCGATTCGGTCGGAGCGTGGCTCTTTGTCGACATGGCCCACATCGCCGGTCTCGTTGCCGCCGGGGTGCATCCCTCGCCGATGGAGCACGCCCATTTTGTCACCACGACGACCCACAAGAGCCTGCGTGGTCCGCGTGGGGGGCTGATTCTCACCAATGACGAGGAACTTGCCAAAAAGATCGACGCGATGGTCTTTCCAGGAATTCAGGGAGGTCCGCTGATGCACGTCATCGCCGCGAAAGCGGTCTGTTTCCACGAGGCGCTGCAGCCCGGCTTCAAGGCCTACCAGGAACAGATCGTGAGGAATTCCGCCCGTCTTGCCGCCCGCCTTGCCGGACACGGCTACCGCATCATCTCGGGAGGCACCCAGAATCACCTCTTCATGGTCGATCTGCGGCCAAACGGGCTGAATGGCAAGCTGGTCCAGGAAACGCTGGATCGGGCGGGGATCACCGTGAACAAGAATTCCATCCCCTTTGACACGGAGAGCCCGTTCAAGGGAGGGGGGATTCGCGTCGGTACTCCTGCGGTGACCACCCGTGGTATGAAAGAGGCAGAAATGGATCGGGTTGGCGATCTCATGCACGAAGCCATTTCAAATCACGGCGACAAAGCGAGACTCGAGGCGGTCCGTCAACAGGTTCTCGCGCTGAACGAGCAATTCCCCTTGCCGTGAAGTGAGATGGGGCACCGGAGGAGCGGGCGAGAGACTCTGCTGCTTCGTCACCACCAAACCAGTGCGCAAAGCAGCATGACGGCTCCGTAGGCAGTGCCTGCGAGAGCCCCGACCTGGTAACGGATCGGCTTGTCGAGGATCCACCGGATTTGGTCGCGGAGGAGGTAGGGCATGCCGACCCAGAACATGCCAATCACGGCGATGGCGTAGGCGAACGCCACGAGGAGGAGACGGCTCTGCGGATCCTTGAGAAAGGCGGACTCGAGCATGGGGGCAGCCGCGAGAATCATGAGGAATCCGAGGGCGCGCACGGCGAGAAATTCGCGCACGTAGAGGATTACGCCGATGCCGATGCCGATGATGACCATCTGCACGGGGCGCTCGATCTTGTAGAACTCGCCGAGGTCCATGCAGCTCCAGATGATGAGAGACCAGGCAAAGGCGATCGCGACGATGACGGCACCGAACGAATCGTTGCGAGGGAATCGGGTGAGCCAGGGCTTCACCACAGCGGGTTTGGCAAGGGCGAAGAGGTGAGAGGCGATGAGCCAAAGGCCCACGAGAATGCCCATCAGTTTGAGGGGGAGACCGGGCTCGTAGAGCCAATGATAAATCGCCTGCATGTGCGGAAAAATGGGGAGGCTCAGGGTCGGACCGAATCCGCTATTTGCAAGGCCGAAGGCACTTCCGGGCATGTGGCAGCGGGGTCGGGAAAAATCGGGTCGCCGTAGAGGGTGTAGCCGGAACTTTCCCTGATGTGGAGATCAAAAAGTCGACCGGCGAGGGGGGGGGGGTGTCCGTCGAAGATGAAGACGCGGTTCGTGCGTGTGCGCCC
>CALDKL010000163.1 GCA_937898895.1 uncultured Verrucomicrobiae bacterium
CATCGATTATGAAAACAATGCAACCTGAAAACTCGGTTTCGGTCTCGGAATTGCGCCGTCGTCTCGACGTCGGCCAGCCGATAGAACTTCTCGACGTGCGCACGCCGGTTGAGTTTGCCGCCGCCCACATCCCCGGCGCGCGGTTGGTCCCGTTGGATCAACTCAATTGCGCCGACTTCCTCAAACAGCGCGATACAAACGACACTCCCATCCATGTCCTTTGCCAGTCCGGAGCCCGCGCCCGTCGGGCTATCGAAAATTTTCGGCGCATCGGATTCAACGGATGTGTCTTGGTCGAGGGAGGAATGGATGCGTGGCTGGATGCCGGACTAACCGTGAACCGGAGGGAGAGCAAAGTGCTCCCGCTCATGCGACAGGTCCAGATCGTGGTGGGATTTCTCTCCGCCACAGGTGCGCTCTTGGCACTGTTGGTGAACCCTCTTTTTGCGCTCATTCCACTCGTGCTGGGCAGCGGTCTGTTGTTCGCGGGTCTCACGGGCTTCTGTGGACTGGCGGTTTTGCTGGCGAAGATGCCGTGGAATCAATCGGGCGGATGCGCGTCGTCCTCGTGTTGCACCAACTAACCCGACTTCGCTATGGTAGTTTTTTGAACTCGTGGGCCTCTTTTCCACCTTGCTCGTGGTTCGTCGGTCGCTGGGTTCGGTCAACTCCCTTCTCCCGCCTTGAAGGGAATGATGGCTCCTCACGAAGCTTGGTTCACGAGTTCGGCGGACCCCACACAAGATTCCAGGGACGAGAAGAAAGTGCTTTCGCGACCGAATCCGGCGCAAACACGCGCCTTTCTCCTCCCGAGGCTGCCCCCAATGATCTGCTCCACCCTCCCGATTGAAGAAAATGAATGCGCACTTCACACGTCGGCAGATACTTGGAACCGGGATTGCCGGGGTCTCAAGCCTTTGGACCGCGAACCTGTTGCACGCGGCAGAAAGCACCGAAGCACGGTCCGGCTCGGCGGATCCTCGGGTACTCGGCCCGTTTCCGATTCTCTCCACCCCATTCACCGAAACGGGTGCGGTGGATTACGAAGTCCTCGCGAATCAGGCTCGCTTCGTGGATTGGGGCGGATGCTCCGGAATGATCTGGCCCCAGTCCGGCGACAGCGTCGACCTGCTGTCCATGGATGAGAAATTGCGCGGCATGGAAGTGCTGGCGGAAGCGTCGCGTCATCTGCGCACGGCACTGTGCCTCGGCGTCCAGGGAAAGGACGCAGAAGAGATGCTTGTGTTTGCGAAACATGCCGAGAATCTCGCGCCGACGGCGTTCATTTCGCGCCCTCCGGACAACGGTCGCACGGAAGATGACCTGCGGCAGTATTGGCGTGCTCTCGCGACGGTGACAAAGCGACCGATCATCCTCCAGACTACCGGCGGCGTCGCCTACAAGGGACCCGTGCCGTCGGTGCCGCTCTTGATTGAACTGGCCAAAGAGTTTCCCCATTTGGGTTACATCAAGGAAGAGGCCGCCCCCGTGATCGCCCGCACGCGCGAGCTGCTCGCGGCGCGACCTCCCATCCGCCGCGTCTTCAGTGCGCGAGGTGCGCATGGCTGGCTGTACGAGTCGCATCTGGGCACGGAAGGCCTGATCACGGAGCGCGCGGTGTATGCGGATGTGATCGCAAGCCTTTGGGAGCGAATGCAGAGCGGAAAAGACCCGGAGGGAGTGCGTGACATCCACGCGAAGCTGCTCCTCCTCTTCAATCTCGGCCAGCATCTCCCGGGGGGCGAACTGCGCGGTTTCCAGCTTTACCTCTGGAAAAAGCGCGGCGTGTTTCGGACGTTGGTGTCACGGCAGTACGGCCCGAAGCAAACGATTCCAGAAAGACCGATCCTTTCAGACCTCAAACTGAGCGCGGAAGAAGCGGCCGAGATCGATTTCCGCTTTGAGGCACTGAAACCTTACCTCAAACCGAACCCTCCGCGCTTCGAGCAACCATCGGAATGAATTCCCATGGTCAGCATAGAATCGCGCCATCGATGCGGATCGGACGGGGCCAAATGAAATGATCGGGAAGAGATCGGGAAATTCGGCCCCCCCATCTTGAGAATCGACCGCCCCCCCCCTCCGAGCAGTCGCTGGACCTCTCATCGGCTCCCGACGAGGGGGCGTGTTGGATACAGATTCTCCTCGCCAGACATCGTCAAGACCCAAGGGTACGATGCAGGCAGGCGGTTTCTGAACGAATTCCTACGGCATCCCGTGCCGTCTCTGCGTCCGACAAAAGGCTTTCCGCAGAGGAGGAATCGGTGTAACATTCGCCCGGTTGCGTCGTCCCGTGGGAAGTCGAAACCCGAACACGCAGATCACAGACCCTCCTCCTATGGCCCCATCTCCTTTTCAATCGGCCTCCCTCCTGTTCCTCGCGGCACTCGGTGCCTCGCTCATCGCCTGCCCGGCCTGCTCGCAGGATGAAACCCAATACGGCGACCTCGCCCTGCGAGTCGTCGGCATGCTCGAGGAAGAGCACTTCCTCCGCAAGACCTTCAACGACGAAATGTCGGAGTTGGCACTCGATTCCTACTTCGAATCCCTCGACTACAGCCGCATCTATTTCACGAAGGAGGATGTCGACGGCTTTTATTCGAAATACCGCACGGAGATCGACGACGGGGTACGCAAGGGAAATATTCAGGCTGCCTTCGAGATCTTCGCGGTCTACGAACAGCGCGTCCGCGACCGCGTCGAGATGGCGAAGAAACTCGCCGTGCCAAACACCTTTACCTACGATTCCGACCGAACCATCGAGATCTCGCGCAAGGATTCCGAATGGGCCAAAGCCGGGGAGGAGCACGATCAACTTTGGCACAACCTTATCGAGGGCGATCTGCTCCGCGAGAAACTGATCGCCGAGGCCGTTGAGAAGAAGAAAGTCGAAGCCGCAGAAAAGGCGAAAAAAGCCGGTGAAGCACCGAAGCCCGATCCGGATGACGCCGACTCGAAAAAATCGATTTACGAGAAGGTCTCGCACCGCTACGACACGATTCTGAAGAGGATCAAGGAGAACACCACCGAAGACGTCGCGGCACTGTTCATCAAGTCGATCGCTGCAGCCTACGATCCTCACAGCGAGTATTTTTCGCAGCAGCAATACGACAATTTCCGCATCGGGATGAACAAGTCCCTCACCGGCATCGGCGCGATGCTGCAGAAGGATGAGGACGAGGGCGGCGCGACCATCGAGGGCCTCGTCGTCGGCGGCCCCGCCTTCAAGGTGGGCAAGCTCGAAGTGAGTGATCGAGTCATCGGCGTAGCCCAGGGGGCCGACGGAGAATTTGTCGATACCGTCGAAATGAAACTCTCCGACATCGTCGACCTCATCCGCGGAGAGATCGGCACGATCGTCCGTCTCAAGGTCATCCCCAAGGGCAAACCGGGCGAAGTCGAGTTGATCGACATCATGCGCGACAAGATCGACCTGAAGGACAGCCTCGCAACGGCCGACCTCATCATCACGAAAGACCCCACCGGAAGCGAGCAGAAACTGGGCTGGATCACCCTGCCCTCATTCTATGCAGACATGGACGGCGGCCAGACAAGCACGACGACGGATGTGCGTCGCCTCCTCACCCGCCTCTCCATCGAGGGCATCACCGGCCTGGTCATCGACCTGCGCGACAACGGGGGCGGATCGCTCGAGGAAGCGATCAACATGACCGGCCTCTTCATTCGCAAGGGGCCCGTGGTGCAGTCGCTCGACTGGCGCGGCAATCGCGACCAGAAATACTCGCGCAACGGAGAAGCCGTCTATGGAGGGCCGCTCCTCGTTCTCGTAAACAAAGCAAGCGCCTCCGCCTCGGAGATTTTTGCGGCGGCCCTGCAGGACTATGGCCGTGCCGTCATTGTCGGAGACGAGTCGACCTTCGGAAAGGGAACGGTGCAGCAGCTCCGCCCGGTGATGTCGCGAAAACTCGCTTTGCCCTTTACTCCGGCACCTCCGCAGGAGGGAGCCCTGAAACTGACCATTCAGACCTTTTACCGCATCGACGGCCACTCCACCCAGCGACATGGCGTCGTGCCGGAAGTCAAGCTGCCCTCGATGCTCGACGTCGCCGACATCGGCGAAGGCGCCCTGCCCAACGCGCTCGTCGTCGATCCGATCGAGGCGAGCAAGTATCTGCCTTTCTTTGAAAAACCGATCGATTACGAGACGCTGCAGAAGGCTTCCGAGTCCCGCATCGCCTCGGGCCGCGACTTCGTCTACATCCTCAAGGATATCGCCGAAGAGAAGGATCGCATCGAAAAGAACGTGATCTCACTCAACCTCGCAAAGCGGAAGGAGGAAACCGTTCGTGCCGAGAGTGACCGAGATGCGCGAAAAAAGGCACAGATCGAATACTTCGCCTCGGTCCGCGAGGCCGAGAAAGGGCTCTTCACCGTCTACAAACTAACCCAGGATAACGTTCTCAACGAAAAGCTGGTCCTTCGCGATGAGCTTTCCGAGGAAGATCTCAGCGGCATGTCTCGTGGCGCGGCGGCGAAGGAGGATGAGGATCCCGATGACAAACTCCTCGAATATCCCCACAAATTCGACCCCTACGAGCGTGAGACCTTGCGTATTCTTCAGGATCTCATCGCCGTCGGGAAAACCGGGAAACCCGTCAATATTTCCGAGGCCAAACCCGCGCCGCGGGAAAAGACGGTGCCGGTCGAAGCAAAGCGAGCGACGGAGCCGAACTGAGCCTTTTTCCCGGTGCCTCATTCGGCCCTCATTCGCGCGTCACGCTCTCGTGCAGATTCAGGAGAACCCGGGCCGCGTGCGTCCAGGCGGCGAGTTCGACCTTGTCGAGTCGCTCCGGGATCGGCATGAGGCCGACTCCGAGCAGTGCTTCCGCCGCCGCCGGATCCGTCCGGTAGGCGGCAAGATGTTTCGCCACCAGATCGCCGACCACCTTCACCTCCTCCGCCGCCGCGTCGCGCTGGAGGGCGATCTGCCAGGCCCATCGAAGGCGCGCCGGCGCATCTCCCTGACATTCTGACAAGATCCGGGTCGCGAAAGCGCGAGCCGCCTCGACATAGGTCGGATCGTTCAGGAGGAC
>CALDKL010000164.1 GCA_937898895.1 uncultured Verrucomicrobiae bacterium
TTCACTATGGTCGCATCGACGCGAAGCTCTCGCGCGAGATTTTCATCCGCGAAGCTCTCGTCAATGGAAACACGCGCAGCCCGCTTCTCGCTCTCGCGCACAATCGGGCGACTGCAGACGCGGCGGAACGGCTCGAGGACAAGATGCGCCGTCGAGGTGGTCTGATCGATCCGCAGGGGATTTTCACCTTTTACGATGAGCGTCTCCCCGCCTCGATCTGCACGCAGAAGGAATTCGAAACGTGGATGGGATCGCAGCCGCCCGGAGTTCTCGACTTCACCCTCGAGGATTGTCTCATGCCGCAGCGCGAGCGGATTTGCCCGGAGGACTATCCCGACACGATCCCCTCGCCGGACGGATTGGCGGAGATTCCTCTCGTCTACCGACACGATCCCTCCGATCCCGCCGACGGCATCACCGCGCGGGTGCCGCTCGTGGAACTCTCCCATCTGCCGCCCTGGTTCGGCGAATGGCTCGTGCCGGGCTGGCTCGGCGAGAAAGTCGCGGCCATGTTGCGATGCCTGCGGAAGGAAACCCGCACCCTGCTGCCCGCGAATCGGGAGATCGTCGATGATTTCCTCGAGGCGTGGGAAGGATACGAGCCACAGTGTGGGTTGGTCGAGGCGATGATCGACTACCTCCACGAAACCCACGGACTCGATCTTTCGGCCGGTTCGTTCGATCTCGAGAGAATGCCGATGCATTTGCATCTGCGGTTTGAAATCATCGATGATCGGGGTCGCATCGTGGGTCATGGGACCGATCTGGAACTTCTCCAGCGCGACCTTTCCGGACGAATTCGCGACCGTTTCGATTCCGTGGCAAAGGGACGGTTTTGGAAAGAGAGGATCTCCTCGTGGAGTTTCGGGGATCTGCCCCGGCAGGTCGCGCTCGATCATCGCACTGCCGGGTTTCCTGGGCTCCTGGATACGGGCGGAAACGATGTCTCGATGAGGCTCTGGCCATCGGAGGGCTGCGCCCTCGCCCAGCATCGTCTCGGTGTCACGCGACTCTATCGTCTCGTGCGAAAAGAAGCGGTCGGGCGGCTCCTCGCGGTCCTCTTTGACGGAAAGGCGCCAACCCTTCCAATCGCGGCCACGACAAAAACCGTTGGAAGGCGCGAGGATGGCTTCCACTCGCTCGCCGCCGCGTTCGCCGGACTCGGAAACACCCCGACACCCCGAGAATCAGGGCGAGAATCAGCGCGTCCCTCCCCGACGGAAGGGGAACGTTTCCTCACCCCGGAGGAGACATTTTTTCTCACTCGGGTCGGGCCGGAAGCGGAGCGAAACCGCGATGATCTGCTGCGGAGAATTTTGAGCGATTTGTTAGGTGATCCGTTCACGAGAATGGAATGGGAGGCTGCGGTGTCGCGTTGCGATGGGGAGCTGTTTTCCTGTGCCGCCGTCGTTTGCGGGGCGGTCGCAAAGATCCTGCGCGTCGCCGAGACCGTCACCGGATTGCTCGCGACAAACGCGCGCGGTCACGAAGAATCGATCGGCGACGCTCGACGGCAGCTCGACCGACTCCTTGCTCCGGGTTGGCTCCTGGTTGATTCCTTTGCGCGAAAACTGATCGATTTTCAGGGGATGGAAATGCGGCTCACCCGGATGTTGGGAGCCCCGCCGGTGAGGGATCTCGAAAAGCTGGCGCGGTATGAATCCGATTCCGCAGCGATCTGGCGCGAAACTCCGGGATGTGAATGTGGTCAGTGTCCGCCGGCACGTCAACACGAGGAAGCACTCGCACGGGACCGGGATTTGCGTCTCCTACACTTCGCTCCCGAGTTGAGAGCCCGGCTGCGCTGAGTCTCGCTCAAATCTCGACGGCAAAACGTTCTCCGCGTTTCACCGACAGCACAAAATGCGTCATGAGGCGGATGACGTTTTCGACATCTTCGAAGTCGGCCATTTCCACGATGCTGTGCATGTAACGCAGGGGTAGCGAGACGAGTGCGCAGGGAATGCCGCCGCGGACGGTGAAGATCGAGTCGGTATCCGTTCCCGTGTAGCGCGAGGAGGCTTCGTGCTGGATCGGGATGCCCTGTTCGGCGGCGAGGGAGAGGAGCCGCTGCACCATCACGGGATGATTTGCGGTGCCGTGCGTGAGCGATGGCCCTCCGCCGAGAGTCACCTTGCCGTGTTGCGGATGTTTGATTTCTGGGCTGTCCGTCGCGTGGGTGACGTCGAGGACGAGGCAGAGATCGGGCTTCAGGTGGTAGGCAGCCATCGTCGCGCCATGGCCCCCGATTTCTTCCTGCACGGCGTTGAGGGCGAGACAGGTCGCAGCGGGGCGTGGTTCTGATTCGGAGAGCCGACGGATCACCTCGGAGATGATGAAGCCGCCGATGCGATTGTCGAGGGCGCGTCCGACGATGCGATTCTTGCCAAAGGGGACCGCTCCGTCCGCGTAGACGGCGGGATGGCCGACACGGATTCCCATCGCGGCGACCTCCTCCGCATTCGATGCGCCAATGTCGACAAAAAGTTCATGTAGCTCGGGGGCTTTCTCTCCGTTCTTGCGGTCGCGGATGTGGATGGCAGTGTTGCCGATGATGCCGAGTACTTCGCCTTTGTCGCCGAAGACTGTGAGCCGCCGCCCGCGTGCATTCGCCCAGTCGGATCCACCGATGCGATCGACGCGGAGAAATCCGTCGCTGTCGATGAATTTGATGATGAATCCGATCTCGTCGGCGTGTGCCTCGATCATGATACGGGGCGCTTCCGGATCGGAACCATTCACGGTCGCCCAAGCGTTGCCATAACTGTCGCTCTCGACGGAGTCGGCGAATTCGCGGCAGCGTTTCGCCCAAACCCGCTGCCCCCGGACCTCGAAACCGGTCGGACTGGGGGTGTTGAGCAGTTCGTAGAGGAAGGCGGAGGAGTCGGAGGTCATAAAATCGGATGGAAATCGGTGATCGGTGAGTGGGAAGACGGGGCGGAGGGAGTTCCGCATGGTTTCATCTGGTGGACCCTGCCAGCTTCAGTACGGCTGCCACCAATCCGGGAATGTCGTGGTCCTTCGCCTCGATGTCGGGCTTGTATCCGTTTTCGATGATGGCCTCGGAGGTCACCGGACCAATACTGGCGATCCTGCAGCCATCGGGGATGGAAAGGCCGAGGTCGAGGAAGGACTCGACCGTCGAGGCACTCGTGAAGGTGATGAGGTCGGCCCCTTCCTCACGGAAACGGTTTACCGCACCGGTCGGATCCGAGGTCTCAGGAATCGTCTGGTAGGCGATGGCCTCGTCGAGGATGACGCCGGCTTTTCCGAGCGTCTGCGAAAGGACATCGCGGGCTCCTTTGGCACGCACCCAGAGCATAGTCGTGTTCTCGATGGAGCCGATGTCGTTGAGAAAGGCCTCGGCGAGGGCTTCGGCGACATGCTTCTTCGGCATCAGATCGACTCCGAGGTGATACTCCTTGAGCTTTGTGGCTGTGCCGGGTCCGACGGCGGCGATGCGGGCTCCGCCGATCTCGCGGGCATCGCTGCGGATCTTGTAGAAGGCGTTGAAGAAAAACTCGACGGCGTTCGGACTGGTGAAGATGAGCCATTCGTAAGTGTGGGCATCGACGACCATGCGAGCGAACTCGCGGGCCTCTTCCCCCTGCGAGGGTTCGACGCGGATCGTCGGCATTTCGAGGACGTCGGCCCCGAGGTCGCGGAGACGTCGGCTCAGGCCGCTCGCCTGGGCACGGGTGCGGGTGACGACGACGCGCCGCCCGCGCAGGGGGCGTTCCTCGAACCAGTTCAGCTTCTTCCGACAATTCACGACCGTACCAAAAATGGCGACGGCGGGGGCTTCGAACTTCTCCCGCTCGGCGATCTCCGCGATCGTCGCGAGGGTGCCGACGAGGGTGCGCTGCTGTCCCGTCGTGGCCCAGCGGACGAGGGCGACGGGCAGATCCGGATCGCCGCCCTCCTTCTGAATCGCGGCGGTGATGATGGGAAGTCGTTCGACGCCCATGAGCATCACCTTCGTCCCCGCTGCTTTCGCGATCTGGGCGTAGTCGAGCGACGATTCCTCTTTTGTGGGATCTTCGTGTCCGGTGAAAATCGTGAGTTGCGTGTTGTGGCTTCGGTGGGTTACGGGAATACCGGCGTAGGCCGGTCCCGCGATGGCCGAGCTGATTCCGGGGACGATTTCGAAGGACACGCCCGCGTCGCGCAATTCCTCCGCCTCCTCGCCACCGCGTCCGAAAATGAGCGGATCGCCGCCTTTGAGGCGCGTTACGATCTTGCCCTCTTTCGCTTTCGCTATGAGGAGCTGGTTGATCCCTCCCTGGGGAATGGCGTGGTCCTTTGACTTCTTGCCGGCATAGATCTTCTCGGCATCGGGCCTGGCCCACTGGAGGAATTCCGCGTTGGAGAGATAGTCGTAGACGATGACGTCAGCCATCTCGATGCACTCCTTGCCGCGCAGGGTCATCAGGCCGGGATCGCCTGGTCCCGCTCCGACGAGGTAGCAGATGCCGGTTCTTTTGCTCATGTCAGGAAAGTCTTGCTCGTTTCAGCTCGATGAGCTGTTCCGCCAGGGCGGCGGGTGCGCCCGATGGTCCCCGCACTTCGGCGACGAAGGGTTCGCTCGCGGGATCGGCCTCGTCGAAGACGCGCACGGCCATGGCGAGGGTCGAGCCGTCGTCCTCGAACCAGGTGCGTGCGCCGACGGGAGTCTGGCAGCCGGCCTTCAGCGCGGCGAGATAGGCGCGCTCGGCGGTGATGCGGGTGAAGGTGGGGGCGTGATTGATTTTCGCGAGTGCCTCGCGGACCGAGGTGTTCTCCCCCAGGATCTCGATGCCGACGGCACCTTGCCCGGCGGCAGGGAGGAATTGAGTCTCATCGAGTTCGCGGGCGAAAACGGTGGTGCCTTCAAACGAGAAGGATCTCTCGCCAGGCTTGTAGATCCCGAGACGCTCGAGGCCGGCGCGTGCGAGGAGGATGCCGTCCCAGTCCGCCCGGGCGATCAGTTTGCGGATGCGGGTGGGCACGTTGCCGCGGATGTCGACGACTTTCACGTCCTGACAAAGCCACGAAAGTTGGCGGGCGCGGCGCACCGAGCTGGTGGCGATCGTTTTGCCGTGCAAGAGGGTGAGGTCGGCGGGCAGACCCTCTTCGGTCGTGAGCAGGATGTCGGGCGTCTCGGCGCGGGGAAGGGTGGCGCAGATTTCGAACTCGGGGGCGAGTTCGGTGGGCACGTCCTTGAGGCTGTGAACGGCGAAGTCGATCTCGCGGCGGAGGAGGGCTTCCTCGAGTTCCCTGGTGAAGATGCCCTTGTCGAGGACGGCGTTTTCGCCCTGGCTGAATTCGCTCAGTTTCAGATCGGGCCGCTTGTCGCCGATGGTCTGGATGACCTTGACGACACACTCGATCCCGACTGCGGCGAGGGCGTCGCGGGTCATTGCGGCCTGGGCGAGAGCGAGTTCGCTGCCGCGGGTGCCGAGGAGAAAGGGGGCGCTCATGGTTGCGGGAGGGGGCGACCGGGGGAATCGCTGCGATTTCCTCCCGGGTCCTTTCCAGGTCGTTCCTGGGCGGCCCCGGCGAGGGCTTCAATGCCCTTTTCCCGGAGGAAGGCGGCGATGAGGTCGCGACAGACGGCGATCTGTTTTTCACGTCGGGTCTTTCCCTCGCACGCGATTTGCTGGAGTTGGTCGATGTTGTAAAGGTAGACGTTGTCGATCTCGTTGACCTCCTCTTCGATATCCCGCGGCACGGCGATGTCGATGAGGAAGAGCGAATGGCCGCGCCGGTGTTCCATGACGCGGCGGATCATGGGGGCGTGGACGACGGTATGGGGGGCTGCGGTGGAAGAGATGATGATGTCGACATGGTCGAGCCTGGTCTCCCAATCGTCGAAGCGCACGGCTTCGCCCTTCAGCTCTGCGGCGAGTTCGACGGCCTTGTCGTAGCTGCGGTTCGAGACGATGATGCTGCGCGCTCCGCGCGAAAGGAGGCTCTGGGCGGTGGTGCGGCTCATTTCCCCGGCCCCGATGATCATGACGCGGCAGCCTCCGAGGTTGCCGAAGATCTTTTCGGCGAGGTCGACGGCGGCGGATCCGACCGAGGTGGAACCTTGCTGGATGCTGGAATTGGACCGTACGAGCTTGCCGACGGAAAAGGATTGCTGGAAGAGCTTGTTCATCCGGCGGGCGGTGGTGCCGGCGGCCTGGGCGATGGCGTAGGCTTTCTTCACCTGTCCAAAGATCTCGGTTTCGCCGAGGACCATGGAATCGAGGCCGCTGGCAACTTCGAAGAGGTGACAGGCAGCGGCCGCACCGGAGTGGCGATAGAATTCGACCTCGCCGGGGCCGACGGCGAAGTGGCTCTCGAGATAGGCCGCGAGGCGCTCGATGGCGAACTGTGGATTGTTCGCGCCACCATAGATCTCCACTCGGTTGCAGGTGGAGAGGATGACGGCCTCGTCGATTTCCTCGAGTCGGCAGACCTCGCCGAGGTGGGTCGGCACGGTGTGCTCGGATATGGCGAGGCGCTCCCGGATTTCAACCGGGGCGGTCTTGTGATTCACGCCGAGACAAAAGATGGACACCGCAGGAAGATTGAATTTCGGGTTTGTCAGGATCAGAGCGCCGAAAGTGTGGCGAGAGCGAAGGCAAAGGCTCCGATCGCGGAGAGGGAGAGCTGCTTGGGGGGAAGGTGTTTCCACGTGTGGAGGACGAGGAGGGCTGCGTAGGCGAGCCAGACGGCCCCGGAAATGAGCAGGTGTGCGGGCAGGGGCTGCACTTTCATGAGGAAGGCGGCGAGAATACCGATGCTGAGCAGGACGGTGCCGATGGCGAGCAGCCGGACCAGGGCGGTGGAGAGGTAGCGGATCGGTGGGAGGGAATAGAAAAGCCGACCGGGTTTGTGGCTTTTCAACTGGCGATCCTGGACGAGATACATGACTCCGGCGATTCCGGCGAGGCCGAAGGCCCCGTAGGCGAGCAGAGACATGGCGGCATGGAGTTCGAGCCAGGGGTCGAGCTGCGCGGGGGGCCTCGCTCCCGGATCGGCAACGGCCAGGTAGGTGATTGCGAAGACCTGGAAAAGGAAGATGATGGGCATCGTGAAGACCCCGAGGAGGGAGAGCCGGAAGGCGCGGCCGAGCACGAGGTACATGATGACGATGCTCCAGCTCACGAATACGAGGATTTCGGCACCGTTGGTGATGGGGCAGCGACCGTGCAGTTCGCCCCGTTCGCGGAGGAAGAGCGTCTGAAAAATCAGCCCGGCGATAGCGAGGGGGATGTTCAGGCCATGGGGACGGTCGCCTTCGCGTCGCCAGGAGGTCATGGCGAGAATGAACCCTCCTAGAAAGGCCAGGGTCGCGAGGATGAGGTAGAGATCGTCCATGAGGGCCGCGAAACTCGCGGAGGGTGGATAACCTAAAGTGAGGGGATCGCTTTGCAAGAGGCGGGAGAGAGACAGAAAGGCGGGATCGGGGAGCGATGGCGGGGCCGGGCATCAGACTCGTGCACGCAAGATGAGTTCCGTGAGTCGGTCGAGATCGGTCGTGCTCGTTTTCGCCACAAAACCGCGAGCATGGGCAAAGTGGACATCCGCCTCGTCGGCGATTCGGGTGAAATCGAGCCGTTCGCTGTCCTCGTGTCGGGAAAGGCCGAAACCGGCCCCCCGCCGATCCGGGTAGATGAGACCATCGATTTTTTCATCGAGTTGCTCGATGTATCGGGCGAGTCCGGAGGAGGGATCGTCGGGCATGGGATCGGTGCGCGGCATATAGAGCACGCGGATCCGCTGCTCTCCTTCGCCGAGGTCGAGGATCGTGGCGTGGCCCGAGACGTAGTCGAGTCGCTCGCGCAGGGTGCGCAGGTACATCAGAAAGTCCTCCCCGACCATACGCATTACTTCCCAGACGGGGTCGCCCGGCCCGAGTTCGCGCTTCTGAGCGAAACGACGCAGGAGGGTGATGTCGACGGGTGAATGGAGTCGCGCGATGAGGGAGCGCTCGATCCCGAGCCAGTCGGCGGTGGCGAAGGGGCCGCGCGAGTCGAACCACTCGGTCGGCTCGAGCCACTCGCAGAAGGTCCGGGCGTCTTCGTAGAGGCCGAGATCCTGAAGGACGAGGGAAAGCGAGCAGATCGGTTCGTGATCGGGCGGAAACTGGTGATGATCGAAATTCCCCCGCGCGGGATCGTGTTCGCCTCCGACATCGACGACGAGGATCTCCGGATCGTCGAGATCCTCCGGCAGCGGATCGCGCCGCCACACCGGTGATCCGTGGCGGGCGATGAGGAGGCAACAGGCGAGGAAGTCGTCTTTGTGAGCGCTGCCGGGATGTGTGAGGATCGCCTTCATCGGTTCTTCATAAATGCGATGCCGCGCTCCCGAAAAGAAGAGTATCCATTTCCCCGGTGATTCGCTCCGGTTCGATCCGCAGCATGCAGCGATAATCGACGGGGCATTCGCGGAGGAAGCAGGGGCTGCAATCGGCTTTCTCTCGCACGATGCGGTGCACGGAACCGATCGGGGCGGTGAGGGCGGGCTCGGTGGAGCCAAAAATGGCGATGGTGGGTACGCCGAGGGCGGCGGCGAGGTGCATCGTGCCGGTGTCATTGGTGGCGAGGAGATGACAGGTCTTCAGTTCCTCGACGAGTCCGGCGATGCTGGTTTGTCCGGCGCGATTGGTGCGCGGTGCGGCGAGAAGGGCGGCGAGATCCTCGCCGATGCCGCGTTCTGCAGGACTGCCGAAGATGGATACGCGGATGGTGGCGTCGGGATGCCGTTCGCGGAGCAGGGTCACGGCGCGGGCGTAACGTTCGACCGGATACCGTTTGGCATTTCCGTATTCGGCACCGGGACAAAGGCCCAAATGGATATCGCGCCCGGCTTCGGGCAGAGGGCAGGGGGCCGGAGGGATCGAGAGAATCTCGTCCAACTTCCCTGGTGTCACACCCAATCCGGCGACGAGATCGAGATAACGAAAAACATGGTGGCTCCGATCACCGGAGGGCTCCGATTCCGGGAGGGCGAGCTGCAAGAGCAGATTTCGCTGGCGACGGGCATATCCGGCGAGCCGTTTCACTCCACCGAGCCGGAGTTCGAGAGCGGAGCGGAAGGAATTCGGAAGGAGCAGTCCCGCATCGAAGGGGCCCTGCCGTCGCAGCACCCGGGCGACGGCGAGCGGGGACAGCCCCTTTGCGAACGGGATCACCGCATCGACGGCATCGCAGTTTTCCCAGAGCGGAGCCAGGTTTTCCCGGCAAGCGATGGCGACGGAAATGCCGGGCCGGGCACGTCGGAGGGCACGAACGGCGGGGATCGCCATGCAAGCGTCGCCGAGAGGATTCGGGGAGCGCACGAGCCATCGGTCCCAGGCGAGCCATCCGGCCTCCGCCACTCGGGAACTGGCTGCGGAAGAACTCATGGCAAACGTGTGCGATCCGACGGCGAACCGACGGAAAATCCCCTCCGACGGGAGCCGCAAGGGGCGGCTCACTGGCCCTTGGGCTGTTCCGCAGGCTTGGGAGCTTCCGCAGGCTTGGGTGCGGAAACCGCAGGGGCCGGGGCCGCAGGCTTGGGCGTGGACGCCGCAGGAGTTTGTGCGGCGGGGGGCGTAGCAGCGGGTTTCGCGGGAGCAGCAGGCTTGGGCGCTTCCACCGCCGGAACCGGGGCCGGAGCCTTCGGGGTTTCCGTCGCTTTGGGTGTTTCGGGAGATTTTTGAGGGGCGGGGGCGGGTTTTTCCGCGGCGGGTTTCGCGTCCGCCGGAGCGGCAGGAGCGGCAGGAGCGGCAGGAGTCGTGGCGGGTGCCACGGGAAGATTCTCCAATCCCGGAATTTTGGACAACTCCGGCGGAAGCCCGGGGCCCTCGGGTTTCTTCGCCTCGACACCCTCGAGAACGTTGTTTGCGGGAGAAGAGCGGAATTCGCGGGTCTTGATCATGGCCAATCCGATCGCAGAGACGAAGAACAGAATGCCAAGCCAGGTCGTGAATTTCTGAAGCACGTCGGTGGTGTGGGCTCCGAGGGCGGAATCGAATGCTCCGCCGCCAAAGGCCGCGCCGAGACCTTCCTGCTTGGGGCGTTGGATCAGCACGACGAGCACCATGAGGATGCTGACCGCAATGATGATCACCGTAAACAAAATGGAGAGAATTGCCATGGGGCGGCGAATATGCGACACAGGTCAAGGCTTGTAAAGGACCAGAATTCCTTCGGGTCCGGCCTCTCGATCCGGGTATGAGTGATTTGGACAGCGACTCCGCTGAGGTCGGAGGGACGGTTGAGGCCGTGGTTTTCCATAATGAGGAGAACGGCTACACCATCATGCAAGTTGCGGATGGGAAGGGAGGTCGTTTCACCTTGCGAGGTCGACTGCCCGCAGCGGTCGCCGGGGAGCGGGTTCGGGCGGAGGGAAAGTGGAAGCAGGATCGGCGGTTTGGGCGTCAGTTCGAGGCCAGCCGGATTTCGGCACTGCCGCCGGATGCGCCCGAAGGCATCGTCCGATTTCTCGCCAGTGGCTTCATCGACGGGATCGGTCCGACCTATGCCGAGCGCATCGTCGCGGCCTTTGGGACCGACACCTTCCGCATCATCGAGGAGGAATCGCAGCGGCTCGAGGAAGTGGCCGGCATTGGCAAATCGCGCCGTCTCCGGATCAAGGAGTCGTGGAAACGCCAGAAATCGGTGCGCGATCTCATGATTTTCCTGCACGCCTGCGGAATCTCCACGGCGCGGGCGCTGCGGCTCTACAAGACCTATGGCCAGGATGCGGTCAACATCCTCCGGGCCGATCCGTATCGGCTCTCCCGCGATTTGCCGGGGGTGGGATTCAAGACCGCCGACGAGATCGCCCGGCAGATGGGGCAGGCTGTCGATTCTCCGAAACGTTTCGCTGCGGGCATTTTGCACATTCTCGATCAGGGAGAGCGCGACGGGCACTGTGCGATGCCTCGAACGATTCTCATCGAGGAGTCGGCCCAGCTACTCGAGGCCGCTCCGGCGGAGATGGAACTTGCCCTCAATCGTCTCCTTCTCGAGGCACGGGTTGTGGTCGAAAGCAACGGAGAGGAGGTGCTCGTTTTTTCCGCCGAGTTGCACGAAGGCGAAGCCGCCGTCGCCCGGGACATTGCAGCGATCCTCGCAAAAGCACCTTCGCTGCCCGCCCTCGACGGTGAGGCGGCGATCGAGTGGTTTGAGCGGCACCATTCCCTGAAGCTCACGTCCGAGCAGGAGACGGCAGTGCTTCGGGCTGCGGCCTCGCGATTTTTGATTCTCACGGGTGGCCCCGGCACGGGAAAAACGACCATCCTTCGCGCCCTCATCGAGATCCTCGCAGCGAAGAACGTCCATCCCGTCCTCTGTGCGCCAACGGGCCGCGCCGCGAAGCGCCTTTCCGAGAGCACGGGGCGAGAGGCGTTCACGCTGCATCGGGCACTCGAGTACCAGCC
>CALDKL010000165.1 GCA_937898895.1 uncultured Verrucomicrobiae bacterium
AGTCCTCGCCGAAGGGCACTTCATTCTGCCAATCGACGCTGCTGACCCAGAGGCGGAGGATGTCGGCACCGTATTTGTTGTAGAAATAGGCGGCATCGACCGGTTTTCCCGACTTTGCGGCCTCGGATTTCGAAATCTTCTTTTTGTCCTGATCGACGACAAATCCGTGGGTCATCACGGCCCGGTAGGGCGCGGCACCACAAACGGCGACACTGAGCATGAGGGAACTCTGGAACCAGCCGCGATGCTGGTCGGTCGCCTCCAGATAGAGGTCGGCCGGACGATGCAGTTCGGGATGGCGATCCATCACCGCGACGTGGCTCGAACCGGAATCGATCCATACATCGAGGGTGTCTGTGCAGCGGGTCGTTCCTTTTGGCAGGCCGAGCTGCTCCGCCCACCAGGCGTCGTCTTTTTCAAACCAGAGATTCGTCCCGCCCGACTCGGTGAGATCCGCCACGCGGCGGGCCAGGGCCGCGTCGAGGAGGGGCTCGGCGGTCTGCGCGTCGTAGAAAACCGGCAGCGGCACTCCCCAGGTGCGCTGGCGCGAGATGCACCAGTCAGGGCGCGATTCGACCGTTCCGTAAATGCGATTGCGGCCCCAGTGGGGGAGCCACTGGACGCGGTCGATCTCCCCCAGGGCCGTGTCGCGGATCTGGTCGATCCGGATGAAAAACTGCGGCACCGAACGGAAAATCACGGGCGTCTTTGACCGCCAGCAGTGCGGATAGCTGTGGAGGTAGTTCTCCTTGCCTAACAAAGCGCCCTTTTCGGCAAGCAGCTTGATGATGGGCACGTTCGACTCATGAACGTGGCAGCCGACAAGAAAATCGACCCCGACCTCACTCGTGAACTTGCCGAGGTCGTCGACGGGGGAAAGCAGGCCGAGTCCGTTCTGATGTCCGGCGAGGTAGTCCTCTGCTCCGTGTCCAGGCGCGATGTGAACCGCGCCCGTGCCCGTCTCTGTGGTGACGAATTCCGCAAGGATGATCCGCGAAGTGCGCGGAAGGAACGGATGCTGCGCCTCCCCGCCCTCGAGATCGGCACCTTTCAGCTCGATGAGGTCGCCGCTGGGGAGGAAACCCGTTTTCTTTCCGAAGGCATCGACCAGCTCGCGCAAGACCACCAGATCTTCCGTCATCCCCCGTTCTTCGTTCGTGAACGGACCTCGAAGGTAGGTGAACTGGGGATGCACCGCGATGCCGAGGTTCGCGGGGAGGGTCCAGGGTGTCGTCGTCCAGATCACCATCGCGCTCTCTCCGGCGAATTTCCCGCTGACGAGAGGAAACTTCACGAAGATGGCCGGATCTTTCACGTCCTTGTATTCCACCTCGGCCTCGGCCAGCGCGGTCTGAGCACCGTAGCTCCACTGTACAGGTTTCTGGCTTTGATAGACCAGCCCCTTCTCCACGAGGGTCGCAAAGACGCGGATGATGTCGGCCTCGTATTCGGGAGAGAGGGTGAGGTAGGGGTTCTCCCAATCTCCGAGGACGCCGAGTCGCCGGAAGGAATTGCGCTGGATGTCGATGTATTCGCGGGCGAAGGTCTCGGAGCGTCGGCGGATCTCGGCGGGTTCGAGGCCGCGCGTCTCTTTCACCACCTTGAACTCGATCGGCAGCCCGTGGCAGTCCCAACCGGGAACGAAGGGACATTCGTGGCCAGCCATCGATCGGCTCTTCAGGACGAGATCCTTCAGCACCTTGTTCAGGGCGGTGCCCATGTGGACGTCGCCGTTGGCGAAGGGAGGGCCGTCGTGGAGGATGAATTTCGGCAGGGCAGCGGCGCGGCGGCGTTCGATGATGCGGTGATAAAGACCGATTTTCTCCCAGCGAGCGAGGCGCTCGGGTTCGCGCGTGACGAGGTCGCCCCGCATCGGGAAGGCCGTGTCGGGGAGGTTCAGGGTCGCCTTGTAGCGGGAGGAGCCGTCGGAGTCGCTCATGGAGGGGCCGGAAATCGAAAGGCGGGAAGACTAGCACCCCCGGCGGGACGGGTCAAAGGGGGAGTGCTGTGAGCAATTCACTGCATTCCCATCCCATCCGCTCGGAGAAACTCGCGCACCGACTCATCGGCGGAGTTTTCGAGTCCCTCGACCGATCCGACATAGCGGACTTTCCCTTCTTTGAGAAACACGACCTGGTCGGCAACGAGGCGCATCGCACCGAGGTGGTGGGTGACCATGACCGAGGTGATCTCGAGTTCTTCCTGAAGTCGCCGAATGAGCTGCGAAATGCTCTCGGAGAGGATCGGGTCGAGCCCGGCGGTGGGTTCGTCATACAGCAGGCAGTCGGGTCGCGGCGCAATGGCTCGGGCGAGGGACACTCGCTTGCGCATTCCTCCTGAAAGCGTGTCGGAGCGCTTCTTTTCCTCGCCGCGCAGGCCGACGAGCCGGAGAACCTCATCGACGCGCTCCGCGATCCTGGACTCGTCCCGCTCACCGTTCTCCCGCAGCGGAAAGGCGACGTTTTCCCCCACGCTCATCGAATCAAAGAGAGCCCCATCCTGGAAGAGCACGCCGATACGGCGGCGGATGGGGCGGAGTTCGCGCTCGGACAACAGGGTGAGGTCGGCACCCTCCACGCGAACGCAGCCGGAGATGGGGCGGAGGAGGCCGTTGAGGTGCTTCAGAAGGACGCTCTTCCCTGCTCCGCTGCCCCCGAGGATGACGGTGGTTTTTCCCCTGGGAACCGCGAAGGAGACTCCTCGGAG
>CALDKL010000166.1 GCA_937898895.1 uncultured Verrucomicrobiae bacterium
ACGGGCAGCATGGTGCTGGGCTTTGTGATCGCGAAGG
Organism: uncultured Verrucomicrobiae bacterium; assembly: GCA_937898895.1. Lineage (GTDB taxonomy): Bacteria > Verrucomicrobiota > Verrucomicrobiia > Verrucomicrobiales > DEV007 > Arctic95D-9. The sequence continues at coordinate 38 of CALDKL010000166.1, forward strand.
TCACGGGCCGCCCCTTGGATGCGTTTTGCACCCGCGAGATCTTCGAACCGCTGGGCATGAAGGACACACTCTTTCGTCCGGGCGAGGCGCTGCTGAAACGCGTGGCACCCACCAGCTCACCGGAACGTGGCCTGGTGGATGACACGGTGGCCCGGGACATGGGCGGCGTGGCCGCGCACGCCTCGCTGTTCACCACGACCGCCGACGTGGCGCAGTTCGCACGGATGATGCTCAACGGCGGCGAACTCGACGGCGTGCGCATTTTCAAACCGGAGACCATCCGACTCATGACCCGCGTGCAGAGCCCGCCGGATCTGCGCAGCCCCGACGCGAAGAACCTGCCCGTGCAGCGCGGACTGGGCTGGGACCTCCACACACCCTACCGCACTCCGCCGCATGAGTACTCGCTGGCACGCGGCGCGATCTTCCCCCTGGGCAGCTACGGCCACACCGGCTGGACCGGACAAATGCTGTGGATCGACCCCTTCTCAAAGACCTTTGTCATTTTTCTCTGCAATCGCTACGGGGGTGCTGCGGCAGAAGATCGCCCCGCCACCGTGTATCAACTGCACCACCGCATCTCCACGCTCGCGGCGGAGGCGGTGAACGGATACGACTTCGCCCATGCGCCCGACCGATCCGCCGCCGACAGCGCGACACCCTTCACCAACGGTCTGGGCATGACGTTCGTACCACTGCCCGGCACCCAGGTGCAAATGTGCGTGCATGAAACCCGCCGATCCGACTACGCGGCCTACGCGACGCTGCATCCGGAGGCGGATGCGTCGTGGAAAGACGCAAAGCTCGCGAGCCTCTCCGCGTCAGCGGGGGACGATCATCCCGTGGTGAATGTGAGCTGGGATGACGCAAAGGCTTTCTGCGCCTGGCTGAGCCGGAAAGAAGGCCACCGCTATCGCCTGCCCACGGATCGCGAGTGGAGCATCGCCATCGGCATCGCGGATCGGGAAGAGACCAACACAACGCCAGAGAAGCTCAGCGGAAAATTGAAGAACGTCTATCCCTGGGGCAGCGCGTGGCCGCCACCGATAGGAGCTGGAAACTACGCGGACGCGGATTGCAGGAGGCAACTGCCCAACGAGAAGAGTATCGAAGGCTACGCGGACGGCTTCCCCATCACGGCTCCCGTGATGAGCTTTCCGCCCAATGCACTCGGCCTCTATGACATCGGCGGCAGCGTGTGGGAATGGTGCGAGGACTTCTACAACGAAACCGATACGGACCACGTTCTGCGCGGTGCCTCCTGGGGCAGCAGCGCCCCGAACCCGCTGCTCTCTTCCTTTCGGGGAAAGCAGCCCTCAACCCGCCGCTGGCGTTGCGATGGATTCCGCTGCGTGGTGGAACCCGGAGAGTAGCAGCAAACCCCTTGAGTCCTTTCCTCCCCCCCCTGCTCACACAAACCCCCTTCCCTCTTCGTTGCGAGAGACAATCGAAAGCCTCCTCGGATTTCAGGAACGCCATGACCACTCCCCTCCTCCACCTCCTCCTTCGTTGCAGCACAGCATTCGCCTTCCTGGCTTCCTGTGGAACTGCTGCCGCAGCACCTGCCGAACAAGGCACCCATCGCGGTCCATTCGACCTCCTCATCTTCGCGCCGCATCCCGATGACGAGGTGCTCGGCTGCGCCGGGGTGATCCAGCAGGCCCTGGAGGCAAAGAAGACCGTCGGCGTGGTGGTGCTCACCAACGGCGACGGCTACCCGAAGGCCGCCTCCATCCTCACCGGCACGCCGCAGGACCAGCTCACGCCCGCCGACTTCCTGGCGTTGGCTGCGGAGCGTCAGCGCCACAGCGTCGAGGGCTTCCGGATCCTCGGCCTGCCCCTCGCGAATCTCACCTTCCTCGGCTACCCGGACTCGCTCCTGGCGAAGCTGCACGAAAGCGACAATGCCGCGCCGCTGCGCCAGCCCTTCACCGGCAAGGACACCACCTACTCGATCATCGGCCAAGACTATCACAGCGCCGCGCATGGGAGTCCCGCGCCCATCACCCGCGCCGCGTTGCTGGCCGACCTCACCGAGATCCTCCAAAAAGCCGCGCCGAAGGAAATCTACGTCACGCACGAACTCGACGAGCACGCCGACCACCGCGCCGCTTTCGGATTCGTCCGCGCCGCCGCGCAGGCCGCCGGATTCCGCGCTCCGCTGCACACCTTCATTGTCCACGGCACCCGGCAGCCGGACCTTCCCGTGGTGCGTGTCCCGCTGACGCCGGACCAGGTGGAGAAAAAACGCGTCGCCATCAAGGCGCACCAAATCCCCATCGTCCATGACACCCTGCCCGAACATGCGCGGAGCGAGGAACTCTTCTTCCTCGCGCCCCTTGCCGACGACAGGTATCGATCCCCCTCCGACTCCGGGCCTTCGGCGGGAAGGGCACCGAAGGGATGAAAACGAAAATTCAGCCCGTCCAGCCGAGTCCTCCCGACGCAACGCGCAACCTGGCGCTCTGAGAGGGATCGGCAATCTTCAGTCCGGATCCGCCGTTCTTTTCCTGAACACTAGCAAAGCACTGAACGGACAATGCCGCTTCTTCCCCGCCGTATTCTGCGGCTTTTCCATGTCCGCTCTCGCCGCGGACGAGTTTTCCCAATCGAGTCTTCCGAACAATCCATGATCCCTCAATCCAACCCTCCTCCTCTCGCCGTCGATGGGCACGCCCTGGTCAAACGGCTGCGCTGGGTAATGACTGCGGTGATCCTTGTCGACATCGCCCTCACGCTCTCCGGACAGCCCCCGAGCTACTGGAAAGATCCGTCCACGGTGGACGAGGGCAACCGCCTCTTCCACCAAATCATGTCCAAAGGGATCATGGTGACCTTGCTCGTGGACCTCATCTATGTCAGCGGCAGCGTCCTCCTGGTCTCGATCCTGCCTTGGCGAGTGGGCCTGACGCTCCTCCTGGCCCTCGTGCTGGGACATTTCTTCGGTGGATCGACCTGGCTTTGCTTCCGCTACCAACTCGGGGCGACGGGAATGGTCCTCTACGGACTCCTCCTTGCCGTCGTCTTCGTGATCGTCGCCTTTCCGCTCGGCCCAAAGAATCCCCGCGCCGACGGATGAGGAGGAAGCCGACGGTGAATGCCTCCGGTGCTGTCGTGGCGTCCTGATGCTCCGCCGGGTGTGTGTTGGGTGTCGCGGGCTACTCGCCTGTCAGCGCCTTGACTGGAATCACCGCCATCTCGGCGCTGTTGTGATTGCCTCCACGGCCACCGTTGTTGGAGAAGCCGATGTAAAGTTTGCCCTCATGCTCGGTGGCGCAGGGATAGGAGAGCGCGGCCTTCGCATTTGATTCACCACCGCCGCTGTGCTCGGCGTGGCGGATAACGAAGACTTTGCTGAAGACCTCCTTGCCCGGCTCGCTGAGGGCGATGGTGAGAGGGAAACGTCTGCCGCCGTTGTTCGCGGCAGTCGTGCAGACAAGGTAGTGCTGCCCGGTGCTGAGCATTCCGGCGGCAGGCTTGCTGGTGGTCATGGGCAGGTTGCTTTCCGCCATCGTGCTCCAGGTGCGTCCATCGTCGGTGCTCTTCGCGGTCAAAGCGAGCGCCTTGCCACCGTAGCGGGCGATGTTCAGCACGCTGGCACCATGCACGATGATGCTCGACTCGCCCCACAGGCGAGTGCCTTCAGGCACCGGAATGCCGACAAAGTCCCACTTCGTGAAATCATCGCCGTGACTGATCGCAACCGCAGCGGGGAACACGCCGTTGTTGGAATACTTCCCCGCGCTGATGCCGGCCATGATCCAGTTGCCATCGCTCATCTTCACCGGCTGGTTCAGCGCCCAGAAGCCATTCTCGAGCACCACGCCGTGCTTCACCCATTGGCCGCTCGACTCATCGAACGAGTAGGCCCGCGTGTGGATGCGCTCCATGTGGTTGTAGTAGGCCCCGTGAAAGGCCCACAGCTTCCCGCCATGCGAAAGAAACACACCGTGACTCACCGCGAGATCTGCTTCCTCGCCCGCGTCGATCACCCGCAGCTCGCTCCACGTTTTACCGCCATC
>CALDKL010000167.1 GCA_937898895.1 uncultured Verrucomicrobiae bacterium
GGCGAGAGAGATCCAGGTGCGGCGGCGAATGAGGACGAGGACGGCGTCGAATCGATCCCGCGAAGCGAGGACGGCTTCGGCCGAGTCGAAAAAGGCACCGTAGGTGGCTGCAGCGAAGGCGTGAAAATTGATCGGTGCGTGAATGTTGCTATCGTAACATTCCGGACCTTTCGCGTAGTCGAGAAAGGGATCCCTGCCTTTGGGATTCAGCACCGCCAGACAGACCGGTGATTCGTAAAAAATAGCCATCGAAAGGATGGTGCGCGATACAGGATTTGAACCTGTGACCCCCACCGTGTCAAGGTGATGCTCTACCCCTGAGCTAACCGCGCGTTTGCCCCTGAAAAGAAGAGGGCCGCGAAAATAAGCGCGTGCCACCGCATCCGCAACTGGAATATTTTCCAGGTGCACCGAGCCTTTTCCGTGATCGACCCTCCATCCAGCACCCGAATCTTCGCTTCTGCCGTCCTCGCTCGCCAGATCCTGGTACGCGAGTGGACTCCGGTGGGGCTCCCGAACACGGCTCCGACCGCCCTCATCATCCACGGTCTCGGGGACCACAGCGCCCGCCACAGATGGGCCGCAGGACTCCTTGGGAAGGCCGGAATACGATCCGTGGGATTTGACTGGCCCGGCAACGGAGGCTCGGACGGCGTCCGCGGCGACATGCCCACCGTGGAGGAATCCGCTGCCCTTCTCGGAGAACTCCTCGCCGCGTTCGAGGTCGCTCCCGTCGGAATCTTCGCCCATTCTACAGGGGCTTTTCTCGTCCTTTCCTGGTTGGCGAGACAGTCGGAGGCAAACCGAGCCCTGGGCGGTCTGCGCTGGATCTGGCTGAGTTCTCCACTGATCCGGCCCTCGCACCGTCAGTCCGCCATCAAAATCGCCGTCGCCCGCGCCCTCGCCCGCCGCTTCCCCCGGATGACGCTCAGCAACGGAGTCCACGCACGCGACTGTTACCACACGGGATTTTCCCTCGCCGCAGAATCGCAGTTTGCCCACGACGGCGGACACCACCGGGTCTCTCTGCGTTTCGCCACGAGCCTGCTCGAGGCCGAGGGCGGGATTCTCCGCGCCGCCTCGGAGATCCCTCGTGACCTGGCTTGCCTGGTCACCCAGGGGCTCGAGGATCGGATTTGTCCGCCGATCTATGCCGAGGCCCTGTTTCGGCATCTGCCAGGCACAGACAAAACCTGTCTCTTCGTCTCGGGTTCCCGGCACGAACCCTTTCGCGAACCCGAGCCCGAGAGTTTTTACCTTTCGGTGCGTTCATGGATCGATCGGGTCAGCCGGGATCTTTCCGGCAGGGGATTCGACAGATCGCATTGACAGGCTCGTCCCTTTTTCCGAACATAGGGCTCATGTCAGAAAACCCCTTCTCCCTCATTGTGTGTCTCCCTGGCGAAGAACCAATCCGTCTGGATCTCGCGGGAGGTGCCGTCACCTTCGGTCGCAGCCCCGAAAATGAAGTCCAGATGCTCGTCGCCGAAGTCTCGGTGAAACATGGGAGACTCGAACCGGATGCGGCGGGCTATCGCATCATCGATCCGGGATCGACCAATGGCACGCTTGTCAATGACGCGGCGGTCGGCCCCGAGGGGGTTGTCCTCAAGCCCATGGACCGCATTGTCATCGGCACCGTGGTGAAAGCGTATTACGTTCCTGCCGCCGTTCTCTCCACCACATCGGTGGCGGATCTCGTGGCTTCGCTCGAAGAGGTGGCCAAGGCCCCCACCACTCCAAAGACGGCCCCCGTTGCTCTGACGGCCGCAGCCCCCGCCGCTCCGGTCAGGCCGAGTGCGCCCGCGGCACCCGGCGCACCGGTGCGTGCGGCTGTTCCCGTGGGAGGTCCGCCCGTCGCCCCGGCCAGTTCGGCCGCGATCGCCGCGA
>CALDKL010000168.1 GCA_937898895.1 uncultured Verrucomicrobiae bacterium
GCACAAACGCGCGATCTTCCGTGGAAGGCGATGTGTTTTACCCTGCGCAACACCCAGGTCACCATCTCCTACCTCGATCATCCCGACAACCCGAAGCCTGCTCGGGCCAGCGAGCGCGACTATGGCCGCTTCGGCACCTACTTCGCCACCACGGTGAAGAAGGACAAACCCCTCACGGTGAAATACCGCCTCGTGGTTCATCCCGGAGAATACGAGACGACCGATGAAATCGAGAAACTGAGCAAGGCATTCCTCGCCGAAACACCGTGATCTCCTTGCCACAGATTTTCTCCCACCCTGACTGTTGCCGAACGAACGATCCCCAAACTCGACGTGCGCGAGGCGGAACCTGTGTCTGAGGCAAAGAACATGAAATCTCCCCGCGACCGCCGACAAAGTTCGTCCGAAGAGAACCGCACCGAGATCTCGGAGATTCTGAAAAAGGTCCGCAAGATCGAACTGAAAACACGCGGTCTCGTCCGGGAGAGCTTCGGAGGCGAATACCACAGTTGTTTCAAGGGAGAAGGAATTGATTTCGAGGATTTCCGCGAATACCAACCCGGCGATGAAGTCCGGGCGATCGACTGGAATGTCACCGCGCGGATGAGACGGCCCTACGTCAAAAAATTCACCGAAGAACGCGAGATGACGGTCTTTCTCTGCATCGACGTCAGTGCTTCGGGCGACTATGGCAGCCGTGACCGCAGCAAGCGCGAGATGATGGCCGAGATTGCCGCCCTCCTCACCTTCAGTGCCCTCCAGAACAAGGACAAAGTCGGGCTGGTCCTCTTCACCGACGAAGTCGAACTCTACCTGCCTCCGAAGAAAGGGACCGCCCACGCCCTTCGCCTCATTCGAGAGGTCCTTCATTTCACGCCGGAAGGTCATCGCACCTCACTCGCGGGTCCCGTCCACCTTCTCAAGAACGCCGTGCGAAAGCGTTCGCTCGTCTTTCTGCTCTCCGATTTCCTCTTCGACGAAGATCTCGGCAACGATCTCCGCATCGTCAACCGCAAGCACGACCTCGTCGCAGTCCAGGTCAGTGACCCCGCCGAACTGGCCCTGCCTGCCGTCGGCTCCGTGCGGCTCGAGGATCCCGAGACCGGACGCCAGATTGAGGTGAACACCTCTCATCCTCGAGTCCGCGCCGCCTATCTCGCCGAGGCGCGACGCTGGCAGCAATCCATCGACCGCCAATTCAAACAGCTCTCCATCGACAAACTCTCGATTCGCTCCGATGAAGAATTCCTGCCGGTGCTGCACGGTTTCTTCAAGCGGCGGGTCCGTCGTGAGATCGCCTAACCCTCTCCGGTGATGCCTTCGACCCTCTTCCTTCTCGCCCAAACCGGCGCACTTCCGCCCGAGGGACTCTACGACATCATCGAACCACAGCCGGAGCGGGAGCTGTGGCCCTATCTCGTCTTTTTTCTGTTCGCCCTGCTCTTTCTCGCAGCCCTGGTCTGGCTCGTTCGCTATCTTCTGAAAGCGCGGGGCCAGGCGACCGCAACCGCCTCTCCGGCGGAACGGGCTTTGCGAGAACTGGATCGCATCGAGCGCCAGCAGCCCGACCTGCCCCCGAACCGCTATGCCTTCGCCGTCTCGGAGGCACTGAAAAACTACTTCTCGGAACGGCACGGGGACCCGGTTCGCTACGAAACGGCGGAGGAACTGCTCTCGCGCCTTGCCCGCGAGGACAGCCGCCTGCCCCCTGCCGCACAGCAGGGATTGTGCGATTTTCTCACGGCCTCGGAAGAATGGAAATTCGGCAACCGATCAGACACCGGTGGCGCAGTCCCCCGTCTTTCGCATCGCCCCCGCCAGTTGATTGAATT
>CALDKL010000169.1 GCA_937898895.1 uncultured Verrucomicrobiae bacterium
CTCTTCGCTCTCGCCGAGTCCTACTACCGGCAGAGCGAACAACGACCAGGCCGCTATTTCCGCCACAGCGACGACGACTTTGTCCTGATCACAGCTCAGCCGGATTGCGATCTCGCCTGGCTGCAGTCCCTCGACGAAGAAGCCATCCGCCGGATGGATGCTGCCGAGTCACTCAGTCTTCTCGAGACACGTCATTACCGATTTCACTGTGGTTGCGGTCCCGAGCGCATTTACCCCATCATCGCGAAGCTCACCCCGGATGCTCTCGCCTCTGTCTTCGCGGGCAACGAGGTGATCGCTGCCGGTTGCCCTCGCTGCGGGGCCAAATACACCATCACCAGTGAATCGCTCGAAGCCTACCAGAGGGATCACGCCGAACCCGGTCCCTCATGAAAGGCGCTAAGAAAGACGACCCCAAACGCCGCGAACAGGAACTCGCGTGGATCGGCGACACCATTCTCGATCTCTTTTCCCGTCTCTGGATCCTTCGGGAGCGAGGCACTCTGTGCGGAGAGACACAGCGGCGCATGACCTCGAATCAGTTTCTCGCCTGTCTCGGAAATCCTACGACGGTAGAGGCCAGGATCGGACAACTCTATTACGAGGGAGGCATTCCGGCAGCGTTCGCCTGGATCGAGGCCGAGTTGCTTCCGCTGTTTGAAAAGCAGGAGCGAAATCGGCGCTGACTCTCAGAGATTGTCGGTCTGTCACGAATGGCACGAAAACAAGGTTCGACTTCGATGAAAAATCACGCGAAAGACCCTCGGTTCTGGGTTTGTTAGTGTGGTGATCGCCAAATACGTGTGCACAATTCGTGAGCGATCTTTTTCAACAGCCTCATAGAGGGCTGAAGCCTCATCGACGGTTTTCGTAGAATTTGGACTTTGTTTGATGACCCCATTTTCGAGGGTTCTCAGAAAGAGGCTTTCGTCGCCTCCGTCAGGGGAGACAAAGATCCGGTTGCGGCGATTTCCACGGGCCATGACGCGGTAAAGTGCTCCCTCGTATGCAATGCGGACTTGTCGAGACCTGAGATATTGATGAGTGGCAAGGGTTGGTTTTCAAGATTGCCCGTTGTACCCTGACCCCCGTCGCCCCGAATACCGAATCCCGAATCCGTCGAGGGTCATCTTCTGGATCGGTTGCGGGGTGGCTCCGTCGACCTGGCGGGCGACGTAAAACCACTTGGCGTGGGCGTCGACGCCGAGCTTGATCGTGGCGTGGATTACTGTAGGATTGAGTTCTGTGATTGCATTCATCGGTTATCAGGTTGGGGGCTTCACCCCCGCCTGACAACCCCATGCCATCTAGCAGCAACTCCAAAAAAACGCCATGAAATCGCGCCTCCTCCTCGCTGTCTTGATCGCCGTCGCCGCGCCTCTGATGGCGGGCACCCAATACACCGTCATCGGGAATGCCACGAGCAACGGCGCAAGGGGCGCGGGCGGCCCGCTCGTGCGATCAGGGAGCTTCCTCTTCGGCGCGTCGCGCTATGGAGGGTCGAACGGCTTCGGCTCGATCTTCAGTTTCAATCCGGCTACGGGGAACTACACACTCCATCACAGCTTCACCGGAGCAGCGGGTGGATTTGATCCGCTGAGCGGGGTGGTGAAGGCGACAGACAACAAGCTCTACGGAGTCGCCTTCGGGGGAGGTGCGAACAGCCAAGGTACCCTCTTCCGCATCGATCTGAACGGGGCCAATTTCCAGACTCAGCGGTCCTTCGCTGCCGCCTCCGGCGGGGCGCCCGAGAGCACCCCAATCCAAGCCGCCGACGGCAAGCTCTACGGAGTCACCGGCACGGGAGGTAACGGATTCGGCGGCATCTACCGCGTCGATCTCGATGGCACGAACTACAGCCTGATCCACACGTTCAATGGCACTGCCATGTCGCCCTTCGGCAAGGGCGCGGGCTGCGGCGGCGTGGTCGAGGGTCCCGATCCGACGATGCTCTACGGTTGCACCCGCACCGGCGGGAATCCCAACGACACCGGCGTCTTCTTCGTGGCCACCAAGAACGGAGGAGGGGGCTACAACTTCATGCACAGCTTCGACGCGCCTGGCCTCAACAAACCCTGCAACCGGCTCCTTCTCGCGAGCGACGGCTATTTCTACGGGGCCGCCGACGAGGGCGGGGCGGCCAACAAGGGCGGGATCTTCCGCATGACGACGAGCGGGGTGGAATTCACCGTGCTCCATGAATTCTCCAACGATCTCGACGGCTTCGGCGTCTACAGCCCGCTCGTAGAAGGCAGCGACGGCTACCTTTACGGATGCGCCTCCTCCAGCTCGAACAACATGGGTAGCGTCTTCCGCATGTCGAAGGACGGGAAGAGCTTTGTTACGCTCCACCGCTCCACCGCTTCACCGGCGGCACCACCGACGGCTCCCAGCCGATGTCTCCGCTCCTCGAAGACGAAGGGATTTCCGGCTTGTTCTACGGCACGACATTCAAGGCGGGCACCACCGACGACGGCACCATCTTCAAAATCGAGACCACCGTCGAGGCACCGAAGTTGAACGTGAGGGGAAGCCTCCGCCCGCGCTTCCGCAGCCGCACCCTCCGCCTTCGCGGCACCGCCACCGACGACCTCGGCGTCACCCGCGTCGAATACGCGACCAAGACCCTTTTCAGACCCGCCAAGGGCACGACTGCGTGGAACGCCCGCATCCCCGTGAGACCCGCCGTGAAACGCGTAACTGTGAAGATTCGCTCCGTCGATTCGGAAACGCTGGTCTCCGCCCTGAAGACGGTGCGGGCGCGACGGGCGAGCTGACAGGGGCGGGTCGGGGACTCGAGAGGGTATCGGTATCGGGGTCAGGGTATCGGGGTCAGGGAACGAATACCGAATTTAAACGCCTTCATTGGAACTTCCTCAT
>CALDKL010000170.1 GCA_937898895.1 uncultured Verrucomicrobiae bacterium
TATCTACCCGATCAGGCATCCCGAGCAGCGCTTCAGTATTGCGCTTGTGAAAATTCAGGATAGGAAGGCGACAAACGCAAACATCCGCAGGGACCATCCCTTGCCGATCCGGCGGGAAAGGGTCGGCAGGAAAGCCCCGGCCATCAGGAGGAGGCCACACTGGGCGGCTAGGGTGAGCAGGGCGTGGCGATGACCCGACGGCGACATGATCCAGTCCGGCACAAGCCAGCCGATGAGTCCGGTCAGGGCGAGCAGCCAGAGGAAGACGGGCAGGGTCCCCACGATTTGCCCCGGAGTTCCCGAAGACCGCACCAGGCAGACCGCTATCGTGAACCAGGAGGCGAGGAGGATCACGGCGATGTGGAGGGGCGCCCCAAACCAGACAAACTGGAACAACGCAAAGGGAAATGCGGCCAGCCCCGCCGTTCCCCAGAGCCGACCGCAGCGAAACGGAACGGCGGAATCGGGGACGTTCGCCGAGAGCCGGTTGAACCAGTGCGCGAGCGTCCACAATCCGGCGGTCGCGAGGAGGATCTCGGCGGCGTGATAGTCGCCGAAGCCGAGCAGAGTTCGCTCGAGTTCCTCTCCGGGAAACAGGATCCGCAGCAAGAGGGTGAGAAGGGCGAGTTCGCGTCCGCCGATTTCGCGAGCGAGAAGATAGAGGAAGGCAAGCGAGAGCGCACCGAGAGCCACCGGGGACCAGGCCAGCACGAGGGGGGCCAGGGCCATCGCGGAAGCGGGTCCGCCGAGCCCCAGGGACACCGCAGCGGCACCGAGATGAAAGAGACCTGCCGGAGCGCAGCGGATCCCCTTCGGATAGTGCGAGCCGACATCCCATCGGATGAGACGGGGAAAATGTTCGATCGCACCCTCGATCTGGTGGAGGTGGAACCAGGGGTCGTTGCCGAGGAGGACGACCGAATCATCCCCCGGAAAGACCTCCGGAAGCGAGGGCGTAACCCGAGCCGAAACCCAGAACCCTGACAGAATAAGAAACGCGAGTGTTTCGAGGAGAACTCGCTTTCCGCAGCGAACCGTGACGGACATGAGTCACGGAGCCTGGATCACTGCTTTCGCAGGGTGACCTGTGCGGCGTCACTCCGTCGCGTGGAGCGATGCTGGGCTTTGAGCCCGAAGGAACCGCCACCTGCAGGAGTCGTTGAAATTTTTTGAATGAGGAGCCGTTCGGCACCCGCCGGAACATTGAGGGCATACTTCCCACGCGCCACCTGCGCGGTGATATTTTTTCCGCTGGTGTTGAAATACGTCACACTGGTCTTCGGGGCGGTCGAGGCGCTGCGGATCAGGAAGATGGAGTAGGCTGGTGCATTGGGGCGGAGGGTGTCGTTCTGGACGCGGAAAAACGAGATCACCATGGGGCCTGGTGTTCGAAAGAGAGTTTGGCGGGAGGAGGGACGGTTCTGGTAAATGTTGTTTCCGATCTGCCGTCCGCGCAGTCCCGAGCCCAGGACCACGTCCGGTTGGTGATTCCTCGCTGCGACTTTGGGAGCGGAAAGAAGAGATGCCTCTGCGGCGCGGAGTTCATTGCTCCCGATGAGAAGAATGCCGACACTGAGGCTGGAGACGAGGCGAGGGAACATCCGCTTGATCGCTTTCATACGGGGAATCCTAGGAAATCTGGATACGAAAGTAAATGAAAAGATCGGGAGCATCCCCCGCAATCACGGACAAGGGTTCGGGAACCGCTTGTGGACGGCGTCGATGGCCGCAAGAACATCTTGTGGCAGATCCAGATCGACGCTTTCGATGTTGGCCTTAAATTGCTCCATCGTGGTCGCACCGATGAGGTTGCTGGCGACGTGGGACCGTCCATTGATCCAGGCCAGGCTCATTTGCGCGAAGTCGAGTCCAGCATCCTCGGCAATGCGGGCATATTCCTCGATTGCCGAGTCGGAGTTCACCCCGCTGTAGCGGGCGAAGCGTTCCCATTTCGTGAGCCGGGTGCCCGGCGGACGGTTTCCATTCCGATACTTCCCTGACAAACGACCAAACGCAAGCGGCGAGTAGGCGAGCAGACGGAGTCCCTCTTCATGGCAGATCTCGGAGAGGCCTGTGTCGAAAGTACGGTTGAGTAGATTGTAGGAATTCTGGATCGTGACAACACGGGGGAGGGCTCCG
>CALDKL010000171.1 GCA_937898895.1 uncultured Verrucomicrobiae bacterium
TTTCCGTTTCGAGAGGGACCACTCCGCCATGCAGCGACACCGATTTGACCTGGAAATCCGGTGTCGGGGCGGCATGGGTGTAGACATAGATCTGGATTTGTCGGGTGCCCTCCGGCGCGGTGGCGGTCAGCATCGAGGTTTGCCACGACGGATCCTCTGACCCGACATTCAATTCGATTTGTTCGAAGGTTTGCGATGGAAGAAAGCGCAGTTGCAGATAGGCACCTATTGTCGAGAGGGGTTTCGTGGCCCGCCCCTGCACCTCCACGCGATAGGTCTGCCCCGCCTGCGCGGGAACGATCTGGGTAATGCCGATTTCTCCGGTATTGTCGCGATCCACCAGGTGCAGGAGATGCGCTCCATTCTCGGTGACGACGGTTGCTTCCCTGAGCGCATTGCTCCGACCATAGAGTTTCCATCCGGGCACACTGAGCAGTGGTTTCGAAAAATCCGGGTTGCTGAGCAATTCCGCAGTGACCTCCGCACGAGCGATCTGCGGAGCCATCGGGGCGAACAGTGCAACGAGGAGGAATGATTTGAGATGCATGCTGTTCGGTTGCCGATCAAAATGGAACTATGGCAGAGGATTCGCAAGTGTGGTCCTCGCGCGATGAAGGGGGGGCTTTCGGAGGCATGGCAGCTCCTCCCTTTTCGGAAGGGGCCGCAGCCCAATCCCTTCGTGAAGACCATCTGTCCCTTGCTCCCAGAATGCACCGGAGGAGAATGACACCCCCTCCCGATTCCCGATACACAAAGTCCCCCTGATGTCCTCCTCGGCGCCCTTCCGATCACTCGATCATGCCCGAAGATTCCTTTGCCCGAAGTCAGAATCCGACGTTTTCTTGAGAGCGACACTTGCGATTTTGCGCGATTGTCCTTCGCGCACGTCTCCCCCAGAAATACGATGAAACAATTCCACGCCGCTCTCGCCTGCTTCGCCTTGTCGGTGTTCGCTTCGAACCTGTCCGCCGAGGAAGGCGTCGCCACGCTGAACATCGGCGATGCCGCCCCGGACTTCTCTTTGCCGGGCATTGATGGCAGGACTCACCGCCTCGCCGACTTCCGGGACGGCAAAGTGCTCGTCATCTTCTTCACCTCGAACCACTGCCCCACCTCACACGGCGCGGCGGATCGGCTGAAATCCTTCCTCGCGGACTACCGTTCGAAGGGCATGGCCTTCGTCGCGATCAACCCGAACCACCCCGAGGGACTCAGCATCGACGAGCTCGGCTATTCGAAATACAACGACGGTTTCGAGGATATGAAGCGCTACGCCGCCGAGGAGGGCTTCGATTTCCCCTACCTCTACGACGGCGAAACCCAGAACGTGGCAAAGGCGTACGGCTGCCTCGCCACCCCCCACGTCTTCGTCTTCGACGCCGAACGCAAGCTGCGCTACAAGGGGCGCTTCGATGACTCACGCTACGGTGGGGACGACTCCACCGTGAAGTCCCCCGACACCCGCAATGCCGTCGAGGCGCTCCTCGCCGGGAAGCCCGTTGCCGTTCCGGAAACGAAACCGATGGGCTGCTCCACGAAATGGCGCAGCAAGAAAACGGCCGTGGCGGAGAAAATGGCGGCGTGGGACAGCACGCCTGTCGAAGTCGCGATGATCGACGCGGCCGGAGCCGCCGCCCTGCGCAAGAACGGGTCGGGCAAGGTGCGGCTCGTCAACGTCTGGGCGACCTGGTGCGCCCCCTGCGTGAAGGAGTTTCCCGATCTCGTCGAGACTTCGCGCAAGTTCGGTCTGCGCGACTTCGAGTTCATCAGCATCAGCGTCGATGATCCCTCGAACCCTGCCCCGGTAAAGGCCTTTCTCAACAGGCAAAAGGCCGGCATGTCGCAGAAACTCAAAAAGAGCGTCGAGGCCGAGGGCCGCAAGACGAATAGCTATCTTTTCAACGGATCGGACACGGACGAGTTGATGAAGGCACTCGATCCCGAATGGCCGGGCGGCATCCCCCACACCCTTCTCCTCGACAAGGAGGGAACCATCCTCTGGAAGCACAACGGACTCGTCGATGGCGAGGCCCTCCGCGCGAAGATCCTCGAACACATGGGCGACTACTACGTTCCCTGACAATCCCCCAACGACGACATTTGTCTCTTTCGGAGGCGACTGTGCGCCGGTCATTTCGTGAAGACAATCTCTCCGTCCTTCACGTCCGCTCGGATTGTTTCGCCCTCTTTGAATTTTCCGTCGAGGAGGTCGAGGCTGAGTGGATCGAGGAGGCAATGCTGGATGACGCGCTTCAACGGACGCGCCCCGTAGGCCGGGTCGTAACCTTCCGCAGCCAGCTTCTCCAGAGCCGCCGGACTCAGTTCGAGTTCGAGCCCCTGAGCGCGGAGTCGCCGGAGAACACGATCGAGCTGGATCTTCACGATCGCGGAGAGATCTCCTTCACCGAGACGGTCGAAAATGATCGTCTCGTCAATACGGTTGAGAAATTCCGGTCGAAAATGGCCGCGCAGCGCTGCGAGGACGAGGGCTTCGCGCTGTTCGGGATTGCTCTCGGTGAGGATATGCTCCGATCCGATGTTGCTCGTCATGATGATGACGGTGTTGCGAAAATCCACCGTGCGGCCCTGGCCATCCGTGATCCGTCCGTCGTCGAGGACCTGGAGCAGGACGTTGAAGACGTCCGGGTGCGCTTTCTCGACTTCATCGAGCAAGACTACCGAATACGGCTTGCGACGCACCGACTCGGAAAGCTGGCCGCCCTCCTCGTAACCGACGTAGCCGGGAGGTGCGCCGATGAGACGCGAGACGGCATGTTTCTCCATGTATTCGCTCATGTCGATGCGGACCATGGCATTCTCGTCGTCGAAGAGGAATTCGGCGAGTGCTCGGGAAAGCTCGGTTTTTCCGACTCCGGTGGGCCCGAGGAAAAGAAAGGAGCCGATGGGCCGATTCTCATCCTGCAACCCGGCGCGGGCGCGGCGCACCGCATTGGCGACGGCGGTGATGGCCTTGCGCTGGCCAATGACGCGTTCGCCAAGGCGCTGTTCCATGCTGACGAGCTTGGAGCGTTCGCCTTCCTGGAGACGGGAAACGGGAATGCCGGTCCACGAGCTGACGACTGCGGCGATGTCCTCTTCGGTGACCTCTTCCTTCAGCAGCCGAGAGGCATGCTGCATCGTGTGAAGGCGGGCCTGGGCTTCCTTCAGCTCGGCCTCTTTTCCTGGCAAAACACCATACTGGATCTCGCTGGCGCGACCGAGATTGCCCTCGCGCTGGCGTCGCTCGAGTTCGGTCTTGAGCTGTTCGATCTCCTCCTGCACGACGTTGGCGCGATCGATCATCGCTTTCTCGTTCTGCCACTGGGCGCGGAGGGCACCTGACTTTTCTTTCAGGTCGGCGATTTCCTTCTCGACCCTGGCGAGCCGATCTTTGCTGGCATCGTCCTTCTCTTTGGCGAGAGCCTGGCGCTCCATCTCAAGCTGCATGCCCTGCCGATCGAGCTGGTCGATCTCGGTGGGAAGGGAATCCAGTTCGATCTTCAGACGCGAGGCAGCCTCGTCGATGAGGTCGACGGCTTTGTCAGGAAGAAAACGATCCGCGATGTAGCGGTCGCTGAGGGTGGCCGCGGCAACGATGGCGGAATCCTGGATACGGACGCCGTGGTGAACTTCGTAGCGCTCTTTGATCCCCCGCAAAATCGCGATGGTGTCCTCCGGCGAAGGTTCATTTACCATCACCGGCTGAAATCGGCGCTCGAGGGCGGCGTCTTTTTCGATGTATTTGCGATATTCATCGAGGGTGGTCGCTCCGATGGTGCGCAGTTCGCCGCGGGCGAGCTGAGGTTTGAGCATGTTCGAGGCGTCGACCGCTCCCTCGCTCGCACCCGCTCCGACGATGGTGTGGAGTTCATCGATGAAGAGAATGATCTCGCCGTTGCTCTCGGTCACTTCTTTGAGGAAGGCCTTGAGCCGATCTTCGAATTCGCCACGATACTTCGCCCCGGCGATCATTGATCCGATGTCCATCGCGATGAGTCGCTTGTTTTTCAGCGAATCGGGCACATCGCCACTGACGATGCGGCGGGCAAGTCCTTCGGCGATGGCCGTTTTGCCGACGCCAGGTTCGCCGATGAGGACCGGATTGTTTTTGGTGCGGCGCGAGAGGATCTGCATGACGCGACGAATCTCATCGTCGCGCCCGATGATGGGATCGATCTTGCCCTGCCGGGCGATCGCGGTGAGGTCGGTGCCGTATTTCTCGAGGGTCTGGTACTTGCCCTCGGGATCCTGGTCGGTGACTCGCTGATTGCCGCGGACCGATTGAATCGCTTCGGAAAGGGATTTCTCGGTGATCCCGTTCTCTTTGAACAGGGTCTTGAGGTCGCTCGAACCCTCTCGGATCAGGGCGAGCAGGACGTGCTCGACGCTGGTGAATTCGTCCTTCATCTGCCCTTTCGTCGCTTCGGCGGCGTTGAGCACGGCACGGAGATCCTGGCTGGTGTACAGCTGTTGACCGACATTTCCCGACACGGCAGGAAGTCGACCAAGGAGGCGGTTCACGGATGTCTCGAGGGTGCGCACATTGGCTCCGAGCTTCTCCAGGATCGGCCGCGTCACGCCATCGCTCTGGGAGAGGAGCGCGGCGAAGAGATGGGTCGCGGAAAGTTCAGAATGGCTCTTTCCGGTCGCGATCGACTGGGCGGACTGGAGGGCTTCCTGGAGTTTGTGGGTGTATTGATTGGGGTTCATCGCGGTTCTTGCGAGTTCTCTGAAAAATGGGGTGCTTTGGATGGTTTTGCCAAGCCTCCCTTGCTCTGGGGCAGGCAAATGTTGGGATATTGTCAACTTTGAACTTCATTGCATGTTTTTGTTCAAAATTTTTGCGCGACCCGAAGCGAAATCTGAAATCTTGATCCGGGCGACACCCTCTCATGGCTCACCCTCTGTCTGTCGAGACGAGGCGAAGTCCGCGCTCCTGCAAAGCGTACCGCAGCAAGTTGCAGCAGAAAGGGGCTGAGAAAGGCGGATTCCCCTTTTCAGAAAGGAGTCGGGGCGACTGGATTCGAACCAGCGACCTCCTGTTCCCAAAACAGGCGCACTACCAGGCTGTGCTACGCCCCGTGACGGCGACGTGCCGACGAGGCCTGACCTTCCGCCGGGGTGGGGCGGGTTTCAAGGGATTTTCCAATGCTTGCCGAGCCAACTTTTCGAATGACGACGAAAGCGAGAAGATCGAGCGGGCGATCTCTCTCGCTGCTTTCCCCTTGGTAAATCCGGCAAAACGGGTAGGTTACGGGCTCCAATCGCCCCCGACCCATGCCGGATTCTCCCGAACCCCAGCGCAAAACTCTCGAAGAACGCCATCAGATCTCCGATCTCGAACGCCTGCGGCACTCCTGTGCGCACGTCCTCGCCACAGCCATCGCGAAACTCTGGCCCGATGCCCAGTTCGCGGCCGGACCACCGGTGGAAAATGGATTCTATTACGATGTCGATCTTTCCCATCGCATCACGCCCGACGATTTCGCGAAGATCGAGGAGGAGATGACCAAGGTGGTGAAGGAGAACCAGGTCTTCGAAAAGGTCGAGGTCTCCCGCGCCGAGGCGCTCGAACTCGCTCAGAAAGGCCGCCTCGCCGCTCTCGGGGAACGTGGCGTGCCGAGCCGATTCAAGATCGACTTGCTCCAGGACATCCCCGAAGGCGAGGCCATCTCGCTTTACAAGAACGGCGATTTCTGGGATCTCTGCGCCGGCCCCCATGTGCCGCGCACCGGAAATTGCAAGGCCTTCAAGGTGATGAGCGTGGCGAGCGCCTTCTACAAGGGCGACGCGGCCAACCCGCAGCTCCAGCGGGTCTACGGCACC
>CALDKL010000172.1 GCA_937898895.1 uncultured Verrucomicrobiae bacterium
GATGATGGCGGTGGGCGATCAACTCCTGGTTGTCACCGAAGGGGGTGAATTGCAGGTTGGCGCGGCGACGCCGTCGGGATACAAGGCGACCTTCCGACAGCAGCTTGTGGAGCCGAAAGTCTGGACCGTCCCGGTTTTCGCCAATGGCCGCGTTTATTGCCGAAATGCCGCAGGCAAGGTGGTCGTCGTGGACATGAAGGCAGGAGGATGAGGGTGCTTTCGATTCAATTTCAACGTTCCGAATTCGGATGTGTCCAAGTGATGCGATGAAAGCCCTCCTGACCTCATTCTCCCTCCTGGCGATCACGGTTTGCGCATCGGCGCAAACTGCGCTCACCCCCGCTCCGCCAAAACCGAACCCGCCCGTTCGGACCTCGCCCGCACCCGCCACGGAGGCAGTTTCGGAATACATCCGCTTTTTGGAGGCTCCGGGAGCCGCCGCTCCGGGAGGCTCCGCCGCTTCGGTCGCCGCAGCACCCGCCCGGCTCCAGACCGCGGTGGTGCGCTTTGAAAAGGAGGGAGTCGTCGTCGATCTTGTTGGTGTCGTTCACCTCGCCGACGCGGCCTACTTCGAGGCTCTGAATGATCGGCTCAGAAGCTACGACGTGGTCCTCTACGAAATGGTGAGAGGGCCTCATCGTCCTGACAAAACAACTACAAGCGATTCCGATGGGAATGCTGTCGCGGACGAGATCGGATCGGTCCGTCAGCTGCAGCAGGTCGCAAAGGCATTTGTGGGACTCGAATACCAACTCGACTGCATCGACTACTCGGCCCCGAATTTTGTCCATGCCGATGTCGCCTGGCCGGAGATGGATGCGCTGATGAAAGCGCGCAACGAGACATTGTTTACCCTGTTTGCCCGCGCCATGTCCCTGCCGGACGAGGGGGCGGTGCCGGGTCTCCCGAACGACGATGCGGCGGCCGAGGCGATGATGAAGCGGCTCTTCAGCGCCCTCGTTTCCGGTGACAGTGCCGGGCTGAAACGAACCATCGCCCCCTTTCTCAGCGAGGCCGAACCGTTCATCACTCGACTCGAGGGTGCGGACGGAACCGTCCTTGTGAGCGAGCGGAATCGAGTCGTGATGGAGAAGTTTGCCGAACTCCGTCAGGAGAAAAAGGGCGGGACCTATGCGATCTTCTACGGTGCTGGTCACATGCCCGATCTGGAGAAGCGGCTTCTCGCCGAAGGCTTCACCAAAGGAGAAACGACTTGGCTGGCCGCCTGGACGATCCCCGCGCCCGGCACTCCGGGGGCCACCCCGACCGGGTCTCCGGTCGAGTCGATCCTCCGCATGTTGTCGAGCAATCCGGAAGTGATGAGCGGACTCCGGGATCTCGGAACGACTCTCGAAGATCTCGGCGGTGCCCTGAAATCACTGACTGTTCCGAGACCTCCGGAGTAAGGCCTGGAGTCGCCCCGAACGAGTGGGGGTCACAGCCGGAATCCGAAACCGCAGCATCGCCCTGTGGAATGAATCAAGGCCGCCGATGCGATCCGACAAGTCCGGATCGATTCCTTCCCGATTTCTGAATTCGACCGCCGGGATCCCCACGACGTGGGTCGAGACGTGGATGCGGTCTGGACGCGAGATCGGATTTGGCGCAAAAGAGTGCTTATGCAACGAACCCTACAATTCATTCTCAGCCTTCTCGCCCTGTTCGCTCCGATTCAGGCGCAGGAATCGCTCTTCAACGGCAAGGATCTTTCTGGTTGGAAAGGCCTGCCCCAGTTCTGGTCGGTGAAAGACGGTGTCATCGTCGGTGAGACCACTGCCGAGAATCCCACGAAAGGCAATACCTTCCTCGTCTGGCAGGGAGGCGAGGTCGCGGACTTCGAGATCACTGCGGAAGTGCGTTTCCGAGGAAACAACTCGGGTTTGCAATACCGCAGCAAAATCGTCGACGAGGCGAACTTTGTCCTTGCCGGATACCAGGCCGATCTGCATGCCTCGCAAGACTACTTTGGAATGCTCTACGGCGAAAAGCTGGGAAAGCGAGGCATCATCGCCCAGCGCGGTCAGCGGGTTGAAGTCGGTCCTGACGGTACCCCAAAAGTCGTCGGTGAAGTCGGCGACAAGTCCGATCTGAAGGACTGGGAATGGAACACCCTGCGTGTCATTGCCGTCGGCAACCGCCTCCTCCACCAGGTCAATGGAGTCACCACTATCGATGTCACGGACCGCCATCCCGAGGCTCTCGCAAAAGGTGTCATCGGGCTGCAGCTCCACGCCGGACCGCCGATGCGTGTTGAATACAAAAACATCCAGTTCCGCAAGCTGAGCGATAGCGAAGGAGAAGGCGTCCTCAGAAAAGCCATCGAGAGCAGTGCCAGGGCCGCGAAACCGGTGGCCGCTCCGGCGTCGCCCAAGGCCCCTCAGGCGCCTCTCGCATACCAGTGGATCACCTCGGATCCCCTTTCGAGCTGGATCTGGAGAGCCGATGCCGTCAACGACGACTGGATCTTTCTCCGCAAGTCCTTTGAGATCTCGGGCGAGGTGAAGTCGGCGAAGCTCTACGCCACCTGCGACAACGAACTCGAACTCTGGATCAACGGGGAGAGCGTGGGGCGCGCTCCCGATTGGGGAGAGCCGATCCTGAATCCCGATGCGGCGAGATTCCTGAGAAGCGGCCGGAACCTCATCGCCGCGAAGGCTCGCAACCGCGGCGGGGCGGCCGCCTTCACCCTGAAGCTCGTTTGCGAAATCATCGATGGGAAACAGGTGACGATTCGGAGCGAGCCCGACTGGAAACTCTCCCTCGCAGAAGCCGATGGCTGGAGGTCGTCGAGCTTCAACGATTCTTCCTGGAATGGGAAACTCAAAACGCTCGGAAGTTTCGGAGTCGGACCCTGGGGAATTGCCGGGGTCCATGGACCTGGCGGCAGCAACAGCAGCAGTTTGCCTTTGCATCCTTCGGAGATCACGATCCCTGAAGGATTCAAAGTCGAGCTGCTCTACACCGTGCCCAAAGAGGAGCAGGGATCCTGGGTCGCCCTCACCACCGATCCGCAGGGCCGACTTCTCGCCTCCGACCAGGGCGACAAGGGACTGTTTCGCATCGAGATCCGGGAGAGTGCTGACGGACCCTCGGCCTCTGTCGAAAAGATGCCTGTCGCACTCTCGGCGGGTCAGGGAATGGCGTGGGCTTTCGACGCGCTCTGGTTTCACCGCAACGGAGGAAGGCTCCACCGCGTCACCGACAGCGATGGGGATGACAAACTCGACAGAGCCGAGGAGATGCCCGGTGCCACCGGCGGCGGCGAACACGGCAATCACGCGGTCATCCTCAGTGAAGATGGCTCCCGACTCTACGTGGACTCCGGAAATCACACCGACCTGCCTCCGTCCGAAGCCCTTTCCGGATCGCGCGTGCAGAGCTGGCAGGAAGACCACGCCCTGCCCCGCATGTGGGATGCCCGTGGCCACGCCCGCGGACGCCTCGCCCCGGGAGGTTGGGTGAGCTGTTTCGATCCGAAGACACGAAAACACGAGGTTTACTGCATCGGCTTCCGCAACCAGTACGACATCGCTCTCAATCAGCACGGTGATCTCTTCACCTACGACGCCGACATGGAGTGGGATATGGGCATGCCCTGGTATCGCCCTACACGCATCTGCCAGGTCGTCAGCGGCGGAGACTACGGCTGGCGCAGCGGGTCGGGCAAATGGCCCACCTACTATGAGGACAGTCTACCCCCCGTTGTCGAGGTCGGCCCGGGATCGCCCACCGGAGTTGTTGCCGGAAATGGCGCGAAATTTCCTGCCAAGTACCAAAATGCGCTCTTCGCTCTTGATTGGACCTTCGGCACGATCTATGCCATCCATCTCCAGGCAAACGGAGCCGGTTACACGGGAACGGCTGAACCCTTTCTCTACGGGGCTCCCCTTCCCGTGACCGACGCCATCGTCGGCAAGGATGGCGCTCTCTATTTCACCATCGGCGGACGCAATACCCAGAGTGCCCTCTATCGCGTCATCTATACGAAACCCATCTCGCAGGACAAACCCCCGGCAGAGCCGGAGGAGGTGACGAAGGCCCGCAGCCTGCGCCGGGAACTCGAGAGTTTCCACGGCAAAGAGGACACTTCCGCGATCGCAAAAGCCTGGCCGCATCTCGCCAGCACGGATCGGTTTCTTCGCAACGCCGCCCGTGTCGCGATAGAGTCTCAGCCAGTCGGGCAGTGGGAAACAAAGGTTCTCACCGCGACCGATCCGCAGACCCGCATCACCGGTGCCGTCGCCCTCGCCCGCCGAGGCGATGCGAAAACGCACGGGCCGAAACTCACCGCCTCCCTTCTCGAGATGGACCCGGCGAGCCTGACCGAATCCCAACTCCTCGGCTGGCTCCGCGCCTGGCAGCTGAACTTCATCCGCCTGGGCAAACCCGCAGAGGGGCCACGTGAGGCCGTCGTGGCAAAGCTCGACTCACTTCTCCCCTCGAAATCGGCGGATGCCAACGTCGAACTCGTCACTCTGCTCGTCGCCCTTGAGGCTCCCAGTGTCATCGAAAAAGCCCTCACGCTCATCGAGAATCCCGGTCCCCCGGAAATTCCCGACTGGGCCGAACTCATCACCCGCAACGAGGGATACGGACGCAGCATCCAGGCCATGCTCGACAAATATCCCCCACTCCGCAGCATTGCCTATGCCTTCGCCCTGCGCAATCTGAAGACCGGCTGGACCCTCGAGCAGCGTCGCCGCTATTTTACCTTCCTCAATGCAGCCGCCAACTATCCGGGAGGGGCCAGCTATGCCGGATTTCTCACCAACACCCGCGACGAGGCTCTCGCCCTCGCCCCCAACGATCAGGTCGCCGCCCTGCGGGACCTCACCGGAGTCCGCTATCAGGCCACCCCCGACTTCACCATCACTCCGCCGAAAGGTCCCGGACAGGAGTGGACCCTCGATAACGCGAGAAAGCACGCCAATCCCGGTCAGTTCCGCCACGCCAGCTACGAGAACGGACGCAGCCTCTTCCACGCCATTGGCTGCGCCGCCTGCCATCGCATGGCCGGCTTCGGCGGCGACATCGGACCCGACCTCACCAGCATCCGCAACAAGTTCGACGCCGCCTACGTCCTCGAGTCCATCCTCGATCCGAGCAAGGTCATCAGCGACCAGTATGGCTCCTCCATGATCACGACCAAGA
Source organism: uncultured Verrucomicrobiae bacterium (assembly GCA_937898895.1). Lineage (GTDB taxonomy): Bacteria > Verrucomicrobiota > Verrucomicrobiia > Verrucomicrobiales > DEV007 > Arctic95D-9. The sequence goes on from CALDKL010000172.1 coordinate 5,152, forward strand.
GCGGTGCCGTCCATACCGGACTCGTCGTCGAGCGCGGCGAGGATTTCGAAGTCTATCCGCCTGATCCCAAGGGCGAACCCGTGAAACTGCGTCGCACCGACATCGCCAAGATCGAGAGGGTCCCCGTCTCGCAGATGCCACCGGGGTTGATCAACCTGCTCAATGGAGAGGAACTGCGCGACCTCATGGCCTATTTGATGTCGGCGGGCGATGCGAAAGACAAAGTCTATGGAGATTGAGGAATGGCTCTCCGGAGTTCCTCGCCTTTGCCGCTTCCTCAACCAGGTCGCCATCCGCAGATCCAATCGCGATGGGCCGGGTTTGTGGCAGTGAGAGAGATCACGGCAATCATTCCAAATCGAATTTGTTTATCCGATTCCTGAGACCATCATTGCTTGGCCGATTGCCAAAGCAACTTGGCGATGCTCCACTTGAGAAACTTGTTGATTTTTTCAAAATTTGGACTAAACCCACCCTCCGGCTTTTCGGCCTGCGCCGAAGTCGGATGCTTTTCCCCGACCGATCCCCCGAACTGAAGCTATGCCCGCTGACGACGCCTCCAAGATCATCGCCTTCCCAGGAAGCGATGGCGTCTCGGCCCCTTTCGTCTCGGGAAAACGTTCTATCCCCATGAGAAGTGACCTTGTTGCCGCAGCCTCCAAAGTGATCCCCGAACCCCCCGTGCTGATCAACCTGGTCTCTGCCCGGGTCAAACAGCTCAACAACGGCCGCTCGCCCCTCGTCCGGGTCGATCATCGCATGGGAAATGCGGACATTGCTCTCACGGAGATCATCGAAGGCAAAATCGGCCTCGAGCCCAAGGACAAGGAGGCCTGAGGGCCCGTTCTGCCCCATCGCTTCGGAGGTTTCCGGCGTGGGGATTGGGGCCCGGCGCAATAGAGTCCGCCGGACGGTCCCGTTCGCCTTACACGCCGTTGTCCTCGAGGAACGTTCTTACGGCGGCGGCCGTCGCCTCGACCGGGTAGCGCACCATCTTCTTTTTCCGGATCTTTTCCAGCGACGGGTCGGTCGGCTTCACGCCGATGGCCTTGTCGATGATCGCGGGGAATTTCGCCGGGTGCGCCGTTGCGAGCACGATGTGGGTCGAGGAGGGGTCGAGATCCTGGAAGCCGCAGGCGGTGTGGGGGTCGACAACGTAATTGTATTTCTCTTTCACCCTCCGGATGTTGTTCAGGATGTCTTCGTCGGTCGAACGAGTCGCGGCAAAGTTGCTGGCATTGAAGTTCGCGATCTTGATCGAGCCGTCTTTCCGGAACTGTTCCATCTGCGCGAGGGTCGCCTTCGCATTTTTCTCGTTATGATAGTATAGGAAGCGCTCGAAGTTCGAAGCGACCTGGATGTCCATCGAAGGAGCGTGACTCGGGTGAACCTTGTCGGGCTTGTATTCGCCCGTATTGAAGAGTCGATAGAGAATGTCGTTCTGGTTTGTCGCGACGACGAACCGATCCACCGGAAGGCCCATCTGGTGGACCATCCAGCCGGCGAAGATATTGCCGAAGTTCCCCGTGGGAACGACGAAACTCACGTCGTCGCGGTTGTCGGGAGGGAGTTGGGTGAAGGCATGCACGTAGTAGACGCACTGGGCGAGGACGCGGACCACATTGATCGAGTTGATCGCAGAGAGGCGCATTTTCTCCTTGAAGGCGAGATCGCTCATGAGTTCCTTCACGATGGCCTGGGCGTCGTCAAAGGTTCCCTGGATGGGGATGGGGAAAATGTTGTCGGCTCCCGTGCAGGTCATCTGGCGCTCCTGCAGCTCCGAGATGCGGCCTTCGGGGTAGAGAATAAACACGTTCGCTCCCTTTTTTCCGACAAGTCCATGGATGGCGGCCGAACCCGTGTCGCCCGAGGTCGCTCCGAGCACGTTGATGGGGGTTCCGGTGCGCTCGATCTGCTCCTCGAAGAGGCTTCCGATGAGTTGCAGTCCGAAGTCCTTGAAGGACAGACTCGGTCCGTGAAACAGTTCCAGGACAAAGAGCTTGTCATCGAGCTGCTGCAGCGGCGCGTTCATCGTGTCGCTGAAATTCCCGTAGCTGTGGTCGATGATCTCGATGAGGTGTTCGCTGTCGTGGTCGGTGTCGAACAGACTGAGGAAATCCCAGGCGAGGGCGGCATAGGGGAGGGCCTCTTCGACAAGGATGGTCTGGGGCAGGAGCGGAAGTTTTTTCGGCACGTAGAGGCCGCCGTCGGGAGCCAGGCCGCGTGCAAAAGCCTCGGTAAAACTGACGGGCTCGCCGCCTCCGCGGGTTGAGACAAATTCCATGATCGGAAGGTAGATCGGTTTTGGGGGATTGAAACGGAAATCGGGAACGGCGGGAACCTTGCCCGGATTCAGGCGGATGACAAGCGCGATACCACGAAGGATGATCGGCAGGAATGCTCGAGAATCCCAGAGGGCTTTTATCCCACGTCTTCCACCCGGAGCAGCACGGGTCGTTCCCGCACACATTCGAGCGCGGCGATGCGGTCGAGGGCACCGAGGACGACGCCGTAGGGGGCGTAGTGAAGCATCAGGACGATGGCGGCATACTGCTCGTCGTGGTCTTCAGGCTGGATCACGGAGAGAATGCCGATCCCCTCTTCGCCGAGGACGGTGGCGATGCGAGCGAGGACGCCAGGGCGGTCTTCGGCCTCGACGCGGAGGTAGTACTTCGAGACGCTCTCACCGATGGGCAAAGTCTCCCCGTAGAGCGAGTGGGTGACGAGGCCGGAGCCAAGCGCTGGCTGCGTCCACATGGCCGCGTCGGCGATGTCGGCAATGACCGAGCTGGAGGTGGGATCCTGTCCCGCACCTGAACCATAAAAGAGCGTCTCGCCGACGATGTCGCCGCGGACCATCACCGCGTTGTAGGCCCCCTTGACCGAGGCGAGAATGTGCTTCGATGGGATGAGCGATGGCTGCACCCTCACCTCGATGGACCCGGAATCCTCGTGCAGGCGGATCACGCCGAGCAGTTTGATAGAGTAGCCGAGACGTCCCGCAAAGCCAATATCCTCGGCGCGGACCCGCTCGATCCCCTCGACCTGGATCCGATCGCAGGGCACCCAGCGACCGTAGCTGAGAGAGGCGAGGATGATGGCCTTGTGCGCCGCGTCCCATCCATTCACATCGAGCGTGGGATCGGCTTCGGCGTATCCCAGAGCCTGCGCCTCGGCGAGGGCGTCCTCGTAGGAGAGCCCCGCTTCGAACATGCGGGTAAGGATAAAATTGCAGGTGCCGTTGATGATTCCCACGACCGCCTGGATGTGATTCCCGATGAGGGATTCCTGCACCGCTTTGATGATGGGGATGCCCCCGGCGACGGCGGCCTCGTAGTGGATGGGGCGTCCACACGACTCGGCGATGGCAAACAGCTCCTGTCCTCGCTCCGCGAGGAGAGCCTTGTTTCCCGTGACGACCGCCTTGCCCCTCTCGAGGGCTGCTTTGACGAGAGCAAAGGCGTGGTCGGTCCCGCCAATGAGTTCGACGACGATGTCGATGGCAGGATCCTCCACGAGATCCTCGAGCCGGGTGGTGACGATCCCATCCGGAAGGTCTACCGAACGGATTTTAGCGGGATCGCGCACCGCGACACGAGCCACCTCGAGGTGGTATCCGGTGCGCTCGCGCAGGAGATGACGGTTCTTGGCGAGGTTCTTGAAAACGCCCGCGCCGACATTGCCGAATCCGGCGAGTCCGATTTTGAGGGTGGGTGCCGACATGCGCGCAACGAAAGGACGCGGAGGCCAGGGAAGCAAGCAGAACCTTCGTCATTTGCGCCTGGGGGTTCCTGCATGGGTGCCGCTCCGGGGCGCATCTTCGGGATTGCGCCCGGCCTCGCGCTTTGGCACAGTGGCCTTCCATGAACAAGACCCACCTGCTCCCCCTGATTGCGCTCGCCGCAAGCTTTTCTCTCGCCACTGCCGAGGACGGCTTCATCGAGTTGTTCAACGGCAAGAACCTCGAGGGCTGGACGCCATCCTCGGAGGCTCCCGAATCCTTTTCGGTGAAAGACGGAGTCCTCGTGGTCAAAGGCGGGCGCAGCCACCTCTTTTACACGGGGTCGGTCAAAGGTGGAAAATTCAAAGATTTCGAGTTGAAAGTGCGCGCCAAGACATTCGCGGGAGCCAACAGCGGTGTCTATTTCCACACCGCTCCCGAGGCGGAAGGATGGCCGAGTCAGGGATACGAATGTCAGGTCAATTCCACCCACAAGGATCCCAAAAAGACGGGCAGCCTCTACGGCGTGAAAAACATCGTCGTCCTCTCGGAAGGGCAGGAGGTGCCCAAGGGTGGCGAGAGCGAAGTGCGTGAAAAGGCCCCCAGCACCGACGGGGAGTGGTTCGACTATCACATCACGGTGAAGGGCAAGCGGATCACGATCCGCGTCAATGGTGAGGTCACGGTGGATTACACCGAGCCTGAGGGCGGTCCCGGCGAAACGAAGTTCCCCGGTCGCAAGCTGGCCGAAGGCACCTTCGGAATCCAGGCCCACGACCCCGAGAGCGAGGTGCATTACGAACGTTTTGCGGTGAAGCCGCTCTGAGCACATCGGCGCGCGGCGCAGGAGTCCGCGAACCGGTGCGCTATCGGCGACCGCCAAGGGTCGCGGAGGAGCTATTTTGCGAGTGCAGCGATCTCCCGCACCAATCGCGGTCCCCGGTAGATCAGTCCGGTGTAGACCTGGACGAGGTCCGCACCGGCATCGAATTTGGCGCGGGCATCGGCCGCGCACATGACCCCACCCGAGCCGATGATGGGAATGTTCTTGTCGAGTTCACCACGGAGCCGGGCGAGCACGGCAGTGGATCTCGTCGTGAGGGGGGCGCCGCTCAGTCCTCCGGCTTCGCTGGCAAGGCGATGGCCGGAAACGGCCTCGCGCGAGATTGTCGTGTTCGTGGTGATGACCCCGTCAATGCGGGTTTCGCTGAAGACTTTGGCGAGGTCGGCGATCGATTCGTCGGAAAGGTCGGGAGCGATTTTGATGACGAGCGGCACCTGTTTGCCGCCGTGGTCGCCCTTTACCTCCTCGCGTTTCTCCTGGAGTCGGAGGATGAGTTCGCGACAGGTCGCCGCGTTCTGGAGGTCGCGCAGTCCCTTGGTGTTCGGCGAGGAAAGGTTCGCGGTGACATAGTCGGCCGCGCCGTAGACCCCCTCGAGACCGAGGAGGTAGTCGCGAATCGCTTCCTCGTTCGGGGTGGCGGCGTTCTTTCCAATATTGATCCCGAGGATACCTCGAAAATCCTTGCGCGACCGGGCGAGATTGTCGAGCAGGCCCTCGATGCCGGGATTGTTGAATCCCATGCGATTGATGATGGCCTGGTGTTCCTTCAGGCGAAAGAGGCGCGGCTTGTCGTTACCGGGCTGCGGACGCGGCGTGACCGTGCCGATCTCGACGTGACCGAAGCCAATCTCGCCGAAGGCATGCACTGCGGTCCCTGCCTTGTCGAGTCCGGCGGCGAGACCGACACGGTTTGGAAATTGCAG
>CALDKL010000173.1 GCA_937898895.1 uncultured Verrucomicrobiae bacterium
CAAGGATGCGAGCGACGCGGCCCCTGCGACAAGGGCGATGAGGATGAAATCATTCATCACGACGGACGCTGTTTTCCCGTAGATGAAGGATTCCAGGCCCGCTGCGTCCGGAAGATTCTGGACCATGCGCAGGCTCGCGACTCCGACTCCGAAGAAGACTGAGAGGACAAATCCCATCGCGACGTCGTCGCGCAGGCGCGTCGTATTGCGAATGAGGAGCATCGTAGCGATGCCGGCAATTCCCGAAAGCGTCGCGCCGAGCAGGAGGGCGGGCAGGGACTTTCCTTCCCCGCCCGTCGAAACCATCACGGCAAAGGCGATCGCGATACCGGGAAGGGTCGCGTGGGAAAGCGCGTCTCCCATGAGCGAGCGTTTGCGCAGAAGAAGAAAGGATCCGACGAGCCCCGCTGCGATCCCGAGGAGGGTCGTGCTGAGGACGACGAGGCGGGTGTTGTAGTTTTGCAACAGCAGCACTTCCAGAATTTCGGAGAAGTCCGGCATGGTCAGCGAGGCGTAGAGCGCAGAGCCTCGGCGGCTTTTTCGAGGAGACTGAGCTTTCCTCCGTAGGTCTTCTGCAGGTTTTCGCGCGTGAACGTTTCCGAGGTAGGTCCGGCTGCGACGATGCGCATGTTGATGAGGACGATCCAATCGAAGTAGGAGGTCACCGTGGCGAGGTCGTGATGGACGACGAGGCAGGTCTTTCCCTCGGTCGAGAGGCGGCGGAGGAGATCGACGATGGCCTGTTCCGTGGCGGCATCGACCGCGGCAAAAGGCTCGTCCATCAAATAGAGGTCGGCATCCTGCATGAGGGCGCGAGCGAGGAAGACACGTTGCTGCTGGCCACCGGAGAGCTGGCTGATCTGACGGTGGGCGAGATGGGCGATTCCGACCTGTTCGAGAGCGTCCATCGCGCGCCGGGTCTCGGCGGTGTTGACGCGTCGGAACCAGCCGAGCCGTCGGTAGGCACCCATGGAAACGACATCGAGGGCGTTCACGGGAAAATCCCAGTCGACGCTCTCGCGTTGAGGTACATAAGCGACGCGGTGGCGGGCCTTGCGGTAAGGGACGCCGTAGATATGGGCCCATCCCGAGGTGCGGGGGACGAGATCGAGGCAAGCCTTGAGCAGGGTGCTCTTGCCGGCGCCGTTCGGGCCGACGATGCCGACCAGTTTGCCTTCGGGAATATTCAGCTCGATATCCCAAAGGACCGGTTTGCGCTGATAAGCCACGGTGAGATCGTGGATCGCGAGCGGGACTTCGGGCGGGTGTTCGGGACGCGGTTCGGTGTGTTTGGCAGGGAAAACGGCCTGGCTGCCGAGGGTTTCGGTGTGCATTGGGTCACGGGTCACGGGTGAGGAGAGGTGAGTTTCCCCTGGAAGCCTTTCTCGGGTGCGGTTCCGCCGAGAGCGCGCGTGATGGTGGTAATGTTGTGATCGATCATGCCGAGGTAGGTGCCCTCGTAGCTCCCGGCCTTTCCCATGGCGTCGGAATACAATTCTCCTCCGATGACCACCGGGTGCCCCTTGGCGGCAGCTCCCTCGAGGAGGGCTCGCACATTCTTGTCGGAGACGGAACTCTCCACGAAGACGGCGGGGATCTTCCGCTCGACGAGAAAGGCGACGAGTTCCTCGATGTCCTTGACTCCGGCCTCCGATTCGGTGCTGATCCCCTGGATGCCCCGCACCTCGATGCCATAGGCGCGGGAAAGATACTGGAAGGCGTCGTGGGCGGTGACGAGGACTCGCTGGGAGGCGGGGATCGAGGCAATCGAGACCTTCGCATATTCGTTAAGTGCGGCAAGTCTCTCGCGGTAGGCCGCCGCGTTGGACTGGTAGGTGCCCGCATTGGCCGGGTCGAACTCCGAGAGGGCTTTCTCGACGATCTTCGTTGCGGCGATCCAGCCGCTCACATCCATCCAGACATGGGGGTCGTGATGTCCATCCATTCCGGATAGGACATAGTTGGCTTGCTCCGCGAGTCCTTCGGTGACGGCGTGGACCCGTTTGCCCGAACCGGCGAGTTTCACGAGAACGTCGGTCATCTTTCCTTCGAGTAGGAGGCCGTTGTAAAAGACGAGGTCCGCTGCCTGCATCGACTTCACATCGACGGCGGTTGGTTTGTAGAGGTGAGGGTCAACACCCTCGCCGATGATCCCGTCAACCGATGCGAGGGGGCCTGCAATCTCGCGGACCACATCGGCGATCATGCCCACCGTGGCGGCGACGCGGTAGCCTTCCCCTGAGGGGGAGGGGTTTTCGGAGCATGCGGAAAACAAGGTGGCGAGCAGCACTGCGTATGGTCGGAACTCCATCGATCACTACAAAAACATAACTTGTCTGAGTATAGACAAA
>CALDKL010000174.1 GCA_937898895.1 uncultured Verrucomicrobiae bacterium
CGCTGGCGGGGTTCTGGACGGAGGTCTCCCCGTAACCGAGGTCGTCGGCAATGATGACGACCACGTTTGCAGGTGATTGCTCCGCCGCATGTGCGAACCACCCTGACAAGAATACCAATGGCGCGACGATAGTCTTCATCACGGAAAACGTAGCGGAAGGCTACCTTTTCCGGCAAGCCGCGAAATTTGCGGGGTCTCACTTCCACGAGGGCGACAGATTCGGAACGGTCTCCTTCACGATCGCGAGGATGTGGCCCCGCTCGGCGTCTCCGAGGTGGGCGAATTCGGGCCAGTCGGCGGGTTTCGTGAGGATGCCGTGGAGTTGCTCGAGGATTCGCGTATGGATCGCGTCGGGTAGATTCGTGAAGGCCTCGGAGTAGATGAGGTGGCTGCATCGATATTTCATGAGCCGTTCGTAGAGTCGGAAATCGCGGAGGGAACGTCCTTCGGAATTCCCTTTCCGCTCTTTCTCAAAGGCGGTCTGAAACAGGCCGACTCCCTCGACCCCGCCAGGAAGGGCGACCTCCTCGACATAGAGCATCTCCTTCAACACCTTGGTGGCGAGCCGCTGGAGAATACGTTCGTTCGTCTCCGAGAGCGGGGCGTCGATCGGCTCGCCGAATGCCTTCTGCATTTCCGCGTGACGGTGCAGGGTTGCCTGTGTGGCGAGGTTCGCCTCGACGAGGACGTTGTGTACGCCGACCTGGTGCTCGAGGGTCATGAGGGAGACGACGTCACTCTGTCCTCCGTTCAGATACGGTTCGCTGCCGAAGAGTTCGTCGAGCTTCAGAAGATTCCCTTCGGCGAGATGTTGCAGTTCGACTCCCGGCCCACCTGGAGCCGCCTGGGCGAGGGCGTTGCCGAGGTGATCGCGCTCTTCGACCGATCCGGTGACATACCAGCCTCCCCAGCGTTCCTCGATCGGGCTGCTGTGCCTCGTGTGAAAGGTGCCCGCCTCGAACAGCGGGAGTCCCGTCGCGGTGGGATACACGGAACGCACCATCAGACCAGGGAGATCGTGATTGGAGGAGCCAGCGTGGCAGTTCAGACAGGAGCGTTCGCGCACGAGGGGCGGTGGAGAGCCGGGCTTGCGTTCGGTGAGCTTGATCAGGTGGAAAACCATGCCGAGACGGGGATCAAAGCTCGCGGCTTCGATCTCGCCGCCCTGGACCCAGCCGAGGTAGAGGTCGTCGGAGAAATAGATCGCCCGCGGTGTTTCCGGGGCAATACGGCTGTTCTGGGCGCTTGTTTTTGAAAACACGAGCACTTGCGACTCGATCGGCACATCCAACTTTTTGAGGAGTTCGGCGAGCACCTCCCGGTGAGTCCCCTTGCAGATCACCGGATTGTCTTTCGCCGTCTTGAAAAAGCGCGTCAGCTTCGTGTCGGGTTCGGTCTCGTAGTAGAGAATCGGAGCCCGTTCGTAGATCGGGTCAAAGGCGCGCAGCAATTGCGGCCCCGCAACGAGGAGTACGAACACACCGGGAAGGGCTTTCCAGTTCATGGCACAAAGCTATATTTGGAATATAGTTTTTCTCCTCCGCGATCATGCCAGTCCGGACCACACGGATGGCGTTTGGTTCTATGATTACAAAGGATCGGCACGTTTGTAGTCGAAAGGCGGGACAAACTGTGGTGCAATCGCATTGTCCCGATCCGGGATTTTTTCACCCTCCACCTCTATAATGTCATGGAAGTTCTCGAAACACTCTGTGTCGCTCTCGGTTTTGCGACCCTCGCGGGGCTGAACCTCTACCTCGTGGTCTTTGTCACCGGCCTCGCCATCAACCAGGGTTGGGTCGACGTCTCCTCGACGTACCCCGAACTGGTCGTCCTCGGCGATCCGCTCGTTCTCACAGCAGCGGGTGTCTTCTTCTGCATGGAATTCTTCGCGGACAAAGTCCCCTGGGTCGATTCGCTCTGGGACTCGGTGCACACCCTGATTCGCCCCGTCGGTGGCGGACTCCTCGCGATCCATACCCTCGGGACCACGGATCCCGCCTTCGATGTGGTCATCGGACTGCTCGCCGGCGGCACCACGCTCGTCGCGCACGGATTCAAGTCCGGCACCCGCCTCGCTCTCAATGCATCGCCCGAACCTGTTTCGAATCTCGTCGCCAGTGTCGGCGAGGATGGTGCGGTGCTCGGCGGTCTCGCCCTGATGAACGTGAACCCCATCCTAGCGGCGATCGTGTTTGTGGTCTTCCTCGGTTT
>CALDKL010000175.1 GCA_937898895.1 uncultured Verrucomicrobiae bacterium
AGGGACGGTAGCGAAAGTCATTCGATTCGCACTTCAAGTTCGAGGGGTCGGAGGGATGAGAGAATCGGGTGCTCCAGGCAGTCTCGTAATCGTGTTCGGCGTAGGCTGCCGAGTCGCGGAAATGGCGGAAGAGGTGGACATAATTGGGACCGCCCGCCTTGGCACCGGGACCCACGCACGATTTTTTCCAACCGCCAAACGGCTGGCGTTGTACGATCGCTCCGGTAATGGGACGATTGAGATAGAGATTGCCCGCCTCTACATGCTCCTTCCACCAGGCGGCTTCGGAGGGATCAAGAGAATGCAGGCCGGCGGTGAGGCCAAAATCAGTCGCATTTTGCCAAGCGGTCGCTTCCTCGAGAGAGGTGGCCCGCATCAGGCCCAGGACGGGACCGAAGCATTCGGTGCGGTGGAACCAGGAGCCGGGTTGCACGCCGAGTCGGATTCCCGGAGTCCAGGTGTCGGCAGTCTCGTCGATGGGATGCGGGGCGAGGAGCCATTCCTCTCCATCGTCGAGGGTGGTCAAGGCTCGCTTCAAGTCAGGCCCGGCCCCGGTCACCAACGGAGTCACGATGTTTTTCAGATCCGACGAGCTTCCCACTGCCAGACTTGCAGCCGCATCGCACAACTGGCGGCGAAACACGGGATCCTCGTAGACCTCGGCATCGAGAATGGCGAGACTGGCGGCACTGCATTTTTGACCCGCATGAGCAAAGGCCGAGCGAACGAGGTCGCGGATCGCGAGATCGCGGTCGGCCTGAGCCGTGATGATCATCGCGTTTTTTCCGCTCGTCTCAGCGAAGAGACGAAGGGATGGACGCCACTGGCGAAAGCGCTGTGCCGTCTCCCATCCTCCCGTGAGAATGACTCCGGCGAGCCGTGGGTCTTCGATGATCTGTTTTCCCGCCTCATTGTCGCAGGGAAACCATCGCAACACTTCGCGCGGAATACCGGCTTCCCAAAGTTGGAGGGCGAGGTGCAAGGCGGTTGCGGAGGTGGCGCGGGCGGGTTTCAGGATGACACTGTTCCCCGCCATCAGGGCGGCGAGGACTCCACCGGCGGGAATCGCGTAAGGGAAGTTCCACGGCGAAATGACGGCGATCACTCCGAGCGCGGCGGCTGTCGATCCTTCGGGGATCGCGGCGGTGTCGGCGTAGTATCGGGCAAAATCGATCGCCTCTGAGATCTCCGCATCGCCTTCAGTGATCGCTTTTTTCCCATCCTGTTGCAGACAAGCAAGGGTATCGAAGCGGTCATCGCTCATGACGGAGGCGGCGCGGCGAAGGAGTTCGGCTCGCTCGGAAAGTGGCCGCAACTCCCAAGCGCGTTGTGCCCTCAGTGCGGTATCGAGCAATTCGTTTGTTTCTGGGAGGCCGGGCAGGGAAGGGGACTTCCACGAGCGGATCGCCCCTGCGAGTTGCTCCCGATTTCGGAGGAGAGTCCAGTCTGTGTCAGGTTCGTTCCGAAAGGATTTGCAGTCTTCCGGACGGACAGCGGGATCTGTGCGGCGCGACGACGAGGATACGGAATGGCGATCACACCATCCTTTCTCGAAGCGCAGACGCTGCCGTTCCCATGCGGCACTCCCCGGTCTCATCGCAAACAAATCGTGGAGAAAATTTTCCGGGGCGGTGTTTTCATCGAGCCGCCGCACCAGGTAGGCCATGGCGCTGAGAAAGTCGTCGCGACGGACCGAAGGAGCATACAGAAGAAGACCCCCGGCCTCTTTCCGCACGGCGCGGGACTGATGGTTTGCCATGCCCTCGAGCATCTCGATTTCGACAAGTGAGCCGATTCCCCGCTCCTCGCGGAGAATCAAGGCGAGGGCGACATCGAAGAGATTGTGAGTGGCTACGCCGAGTCGCACTGCACGGATTCGGTCGGGATGGCAGCTGTAATCGAGCATGCGGCGGAAGTTCGCATCGGTCTCTTCCTTGGTTGGGTAGGGCGCGGGATGCCAGCCGTGTAGCTCCGCTTCGACCTTCTCCATGGCGAGGTTCGCACCTTTCACGATTCGAATCTTGATTGGTGCGCCGCCGGACTCGACCCGTCGGCTGGCCCACTCCGTCAATTCCTCCAAGGCCGGGAACGCATCGGGCAAATAGGCCTGGAGCACGATGCCAGCGGAAAGGGAGCGGAACTCCGGTTCGTCAAGAACCCCACGGAAGGCTGTGGTGGTCAGGGCGAGGTCGCGGTACTCCTCCATGTCGAGGTTGACGAATTTTCCCAGCGATTGGGCCGCACGGTAAAGAACCCGAAGTCGGCTCTGGATTTCGATTCGGGTCGAATCCCAGGCGACGAGATGGATCTGACTGAAGATCGCGGAGATCTTTACGGAAAGGTAGTCCACCGCCGGATCCGCAAGGAGTCCGAGCACCACGTCGAGCCTCCGGCCCGCTTCCGCTTCGCCCAGTACGGCTTCTCCGAGATGATTCAGATTCAGCCGAAAGCCTTCGCTCCGCCGGGTTTCGAGATAGCGACGCAGGGGTTCGGTCTCTCCGGGGAGAATGACGCGAGCGCTTTCCTTGCGCATCCGCTCCTCCACCGATTTCATCGTGAATCGGGGCAGGATACGGCTCCCGAAAGCTCCGCTCCACAGTAGAAGACGTTCCACGCCAGTGAGATACCTCGGAATTCCGAGATCTTTGAGGAGTTGTCGCCAGCGCTTTGCCTCGACATGAGGGCATCGGCTGCGAAAGACTTCGTCCACCATTGCGAAGGTGAATTCCTTGCCACGGGAATCTTCCATGAGCCGAGCGAGTTTCGCGGCCTCCGCAGATTCGAGCGAGGTCTGTTGCTCCAGGGAACGGGCAAGGAGTGGATCTGCCAGCGACCTGACCCTGCGGAAGAAATTTTCCTCCGTTTCGCCACGTGGTTCTGCGATTGGTGATGGCGGATCGATTTTCTTGCACACACCGTCCGAGAATCCATTCGATGGGGTCATCGTTGCAATGGGATAACGAATGGTCTTGGCGAAATCGTGTCGATGGGACGAAGTCAGACCGGGCGCAGGACACTTTTCACGACCTCGCCCCGATGCATTCTTTCAAAGGCTTCCTGCCATTCCGTAATCGGCCAGACGCCTCCGATGATCGGCTTCACGTCGAACTGGCCACTCGTGAGCAGGGCGATAACACGTTCCCAGATTGGCCAATTGTGGCTGAAGCTGCCCTGGAGGGTGATGTTTTTCTGCACGAGCGGATCGATATTGAATCCGAGTGGTTGGGGGCCCCATCCGACCTTGCTGATCCATCCGGCGGGACGAACGAGATCAAGTGCAATCCGCAGGGTGATGCTCGCCCCGGCGGCGTCGATGACCCCGTCGCAGCCGAGCCCGTCGCGAGCCTGAGCCCAGGGTTTGGCGTCGCCGATGATGACTTCGCAGCCATAGCCGCGAGCGATCTCGAGGCGACGGGCGTCCTGCTCCAAGCCGACGATGGCGACCTCGGCACCGCAGAGCCTTGCCATCGCCGCACAGAGGATGCCGATGGTGCCTGGCCCCAGGACGACGACGCGATCACCCGGCTCGATGCGGGCATTTCTGACGACGGCATTGTAGGCAACACAGCACGGCTCAGTGAGGCAGGCCTGTTCGAACGGGAGCGAGTCGGGCACCTGATGGAGGATGCGCGACGGGACGCGGACATAGCGGGTCATGGCACCGTTGACTCCGTAGCCGAAGCCCTTGCGGGTCGGGTCGAGATTGTAGAGTCCGCGGCGAGTCATCGGATTCTCCGGGGAGATGATCGCGGCGGTTTCGGAGACGACGCGGTCGCCTTCCTTCCAGTGTTCGACCTCTTTGCCGAGTTCGACGATGTGTCCTCCGAACTCGTGCCCGAGCACGACGGGGTAATTCACCGGCCACGAATGATCGGCGGTCCACTGGTGCAGGTCGCTCCCGCAAACTCCGACATTGGCGACCTCGAGCAGGACGTCTTCGGGACCGATGGAGGGTTTATCGATCTCGCGAAGTTCGACAGAATATTTGTCAGGGGCGAAGTTGACGACGGCGGCGTTCATGGAGGTGAAAAAAGGTGGAGGATTGGGGAGTTGTTGGGTCTCGTCAGTCGAATGGGGTGGAGTTCTTCCATGGGTACCTTGCTTACAGGGTTTTCCCAATTTCCTGCGCATGCACCGCCTCGCAAATCTTTCGCAACGACCCTTCCAGGTCTCCGTCGGCTGTTTTGAACGCATCGGCGTCGATCGTGAGAGGGGCACCGAGAACCACGAGCGGGGCACCGTGTCGAGGGCACTGGATGGCCTGTTCCAGAGTCAATCCGCCGACCGCCTGCACCGGAACGGATACGGCCTGCACGACTTCGCGCAACTGATCGAGGGGACTGGGCATGCGGTGTCCGGCGGCAGCGAGGCCACGACGTTCGTCGTAGCCGATGTGATGGATGATGAAGTCGCAGCCGAGATCCTCGAGCCATTTCGCTCCTGCGACCCTGTCTTCGCAGACCATGTTGTCGCCCATGACCCGACAGCCGAAGTCGGCCCCGGCTTTGACAACACACTTCACGGTTTCGGCGTGGGCGCGTGCCATCACGACGACGTGGGTGGCTCCGGCTCGGGCCATCATTTCGGCTTCGAGATACCCTCCATCCATCGTCTTCAGATCGGCGACGATGGGGGTGTCGGGAAAGGCGGAGCGCAGGGCGCGGACGCCGTGGAGTCCTTCGGCGAGGATCAGTGGCGTGCCGGCTTCGAGCCAGTCGACTCCGGCGCGCAGGGCGAGGGCAGCCGTTTCAAGGGCTTCGTCGATGTCGGTGAGGTCGAGGGAAATCTGGACGATGGGTTTCATGAAGGTGGGCTGGCCAAGGATGACAGAAGCGGATTCTTCGAACGAGGAAAAGAGAGATTTTTTGCATAGCGGGAAGGATTGCTCCGTCATTCCCACAGCACCGAAGGGTCCGATCTCTGTTTTGCGGACATCGGTAAATCGATCAAGACGCTCTCCCACCCCACCCCATGAAACTCGCTATCCTTACCACCGCAGCTTCTGTTGCTCTCTCCTTTGTCGGCCTCGCCACGGCGCATGCCGGCCCTTTCGGGTCCGGCGGATACGGTGCCTATGGCGGAGGCGGTTTTGGCGGAGGCGGTTATGGGGGCTACCAGGAAGGCTCCGGCTATGTGGCTTCCGGCGGCTCCTACCACCATCATCACAATCATTATGTGCCGGTCTACAAAACCCATACGGAGGAGGTCAGCCGCTACACCCAGTGTCGCACGGCCTACGACCACTGCGGTCGCCCCTATTCGTATCATGTGACCGTCGTGACCTATTGCGATCACTACTCGAATGGCACGACACGGATGTGGAGCCGCACCTTCTCGTGATCCCCCCTACTTGGATTCCGAGAGAAGCGATTCCTCCTCCCGCCTGCTCTCTGAATACGAGAGGGTGATGGGAATGGCCTCCTGCCGGAGGATCGGGGCTTTCCCCCGAGTCGGGAAGAATCGGAATCAAAAAAAGCCCCCTCTCGCGAGGGGGCTTCCGGGAAACCTGGGGGATCCGAGAGTGGAATCAGGCGGCGTCGGCCCCCTTGTGACCAAGGATCTTGACCGTGCGGTTGAGCTGGTCGTACTCGATCGGCTTCTTGATCACCGTGACGGGTCCGCTCGAAAGGATCTTGGTGAGGATCTCGCTGTCGGGATAGCCGGTGATGATGACGATGGGAAGATCGGGGTAGATCTTCTTGAGCTTTGCGTAGAGTTCGTCGCCCGGAATGTCGGGGAGCTTGAGGTCGAGGAAGACGAG
>CALDKL010000176.1 GCA_937898895.1 uncultured Verrucomicrobiae bacterium
GGAACATCCCGGCATCACTGCCGCCATGCCCGATTCCCTGGGCCACGGTCATGTAACCGAGCTGCGAGAGCGTCGAATAGGCGAGGATGCGTTTGATGTCGTTCTGTTGCAGAGCCATCAGCGCGGCGAGGAGTGCGGTGATGGCCCCCACCCATGCGATGGCGTGGGCGGCGAACTCCGCCACATCGACGAGAAAGGAAACGCGGGCGAGCATGAAGACCCCGGCGGCGACCATCGTCGCCGCGTGGATCAGCGCGGAGACGGGCGTAGGCCCCTCCATCGCATCGGGCAGCCAGACATGCAGCGGCACCTGGGCGGACTTGCCGATGGCACCACAGAAGACGCAGAGCACGGCGAGGTTGAGCAGCTTCACGTTGCCGACTCCGCCGACGGCTTTGGCGATTTCGTCGAAGTAGATCGAACCGGTGAGGCTCCAGACGAGAAGAATTCCCGCCATAAAGCCAAAGTCCCCGATGCGATTGACCAGGAATGCCTTCTTCGCCGCATCCGCTGCGGAAGCTTTCTCATACCAGTGCCCGATGAGAATGTAGGAGCTGACTCCGACGAGTTCCCAGAAGACGAACATCATCACGAAGTTGTTCGCGAGGACGATGCCAGTCATGGAAAAGAGAAAGAGGGAGAGGCCCGCGAAATACCGCGACTTTCCCTTGTCATCCTTCATGTAGCCGAGCGAAAAGAGATGCACGAGAAATCCGATCGAACTGACGATGAGCATCATGCCACGGCTGAGCCCGTCGAGGTGGAATCCGATTGCGATCTCGAGAGATTGTCCGAGGTCGATCCACGGATACGACTTCGTTTCCACGGCGGCCTCCCCTCCCCTCGCGAGGAGCAAACAGAAGATCAGGGTGAGCAGAGCCGACCCCGTCGAGAGGAGGGCGGAGAGTCCCGACCAGCGTTTCAGACCGAGCAGGATCGCCCCGGCCACGAGGAGCGGGATGAGAAGAGTGGACCAGGCCAGGGTATTGGGATCCATGAGGAAGAGCGTGCGCGAAATCAATATTTCATCGTGTTGACCTTCGTCACGTCAGTCGTCTGCTTCGTTCGGAAGAGGGCGACGATGATGGCGAGCCCGACGGCGACTTCAGCCGCCGCCACGGTGATGATGAAAAAGAGAAGGACATGGGCATCGTAAGCGGGACGGCCTTCGACGAGGTGAAAACGCGAAAACGCGACGAGGGTGAGATTGGCCGCGGCGAGCATGAGCTCGAGACACATGAACAGGATGAGCAGATTGCGTCTCACGAGAACTCCGGCCAGACCGATGGCGAAAAGGGCGCCGCTCACGAAGAGGAAGTGATTGAGAGTGAGTTCCATGTTTCGTCGTTGGGTCCTCGGTCCTGATTCCTGATTTCCGTTACTTGAGTTCCTTTTTGCTGAGCACGACGACTCCGACTGTGGCGGCGAGGAGGAGGACCCCTACGATCTGGACGGGGAGCCAATAGGTGCCGAAAAGGAGTTCTCCGATGTGATGGACATCGCTTGCCCCGGACTCCGCAGCGGCGAGAGTCGGCAGGGTGCGTCCGGCCGTGCCACCCCGGCTCAGGACGAGGGTCGTCAACACCAGAAACGCCGTCACCACTGCCCCGGCCCCGGCGAAACGAACGAGCGGATAACGGCGTTTCTCCTCCACCGGCACGTCGAGCAGCATGATGATGAAGAGGAACAGCACCATGATCGCTCCCGCGTACACGAGGACCTGGAGGGTGCCGACGAGATAGGCATCGAGCTGGATGAACAGCGAGGCCATTCCGAGAAAGGAAAGGATCATCGAGAGTGCCGCCGAGACCGGGTTGCGGCACACGACCACTCCCATTCCCCCGAAGAGGGCAAGCGCGGCGAAGAGGTAAAAAAGAAACGTCATTTCAACTCATTCCACTTGTTCACGAGACCGGTGCGAACGCCGCCGATCTGGTAGAGTTTCGCCTTGTCATGCACCATCTCGGCGCGACTCGTGCCGGTGATGGCGTAGTCCTTGCGGAGGAAGATGGCCTGCTCGGGACAGACCTCCTCACAGAGGCCGCAGTAGATGCAGCGGATCATGTCGATCTCAAAGGCACGGGGACGCTTCTCGACTTTTGCCCAGGCGTCGTCGCCCGGAATCTCCTCCGGCTGGATCGTGATGGCACGAGGCGGGCAGATGAATTCGCAGAGCTGGCAGGCGACACACCGTTCGCGACCGTGCTCGTCGGTGACGAGCGTGGGAGCCCCCCGATAGTGATCGGGAAGGTGTTCATCCCATTTCTCCTCGGGATATTGCATCGTCACCTTGGTCTTGCGAAAGAGGATGGCAAAAAAGTGGCCGAGAGTGACCCGCATGCCGATGACGAGACCGGGAAGATACCACTTTTCCCACCACTTCAGTTTCGGACGTTGGACGATGAGGGCCATGAACGGGAATGGGTCGCGAGTCAGATGTCAGTTGAGCCACCAAAGTAGCATGGCAGTGAGGACGACGTTGGCGAGGGCGATTTCAAAGAAAAAGACCCAGCCGAGGCGCATGAGCTGGTCGTAGCGGAAGCGCGGCAGGGTCCATCGCACGACGATGAAGAAGAGGATGAACGCGATGACCTTCGCAAAGAAGGTCGCGATGTGGAGAAGACCGTGCAGGAAGGGCACCTCGGCCTCCGCGCTCGTGGGCGTCAACCAGCCGAAAGGCAGGCTCCACCCTCCAAGAAAGAGCGTCACGGCGAGACCCGATCCGATGATCATGGCGGCATATTCCCCGAGGAAGAACAGGGCGAAC
>CALDKL010000177.1 GCA_937898895.1 uncultured Verrucomicrobiae bacterium
CCTGAACCGCTTCGGAACCGGTGTTGACAAAGCTGGCCCGCTCGTTCCCGGTGATTTCACAAAAAAGCTGCGCCGCCTCCATCGCGCTGGCACATTGGGGGCCGACCTCGACGCCGCGATCGAGCTGTTCCTTGAGTGCCTCGGTGATGAAGTCGGGAGAGTGACCGAGGAAATTCGGGCCAAAGCCGTTGAGCAGGTCGATGTACTCGTTCCCGTCGACATCGACGAGGCGCGAACCTTTCGATCTCTGCACCACGATCTGGTAGATCATTTCCTTCCAGCGGCGATTGAAACCGGAGACGGTGCGTGGATCGGCGTACCACTGGCGATACCTCGCCGTCAGTTCTTTCGAAGTGCGTGTTTTCGCGGTGTACTTCGCAACGAGTTCATCGAGGTGCCGTTGTTGGCGATCGGTCAGGGTGTCGTCGAGGAAACGATGGATGGCAGTGGTCGGTGCCGACACGTTCGCCGCCGAGCTCACCTCGGCGGATTTCGTCGAGACCACGGCGGGGGTCGGGACCGAGGGCGGTGCGGGCGAGGCTGCGGGAGCCTGTGGGAGGACGGACTCGCCGCGGAGGAGCGAGATCTGCTGCCGCATCAGTTCGAGTTGCTGGGCGATGACGCTTTCGAGTGCGTCGGAATTCGTCCGCATCATCGGGGCTGCCATCGGGACAATGTTCGCGCCAGGGGCCTGGACGACGCTCTCGGGAACCCTCCCCACCGGTGGCGCGGGCGTCGCTGCGATCTGTGGGGCTGGCGCGGCTACGAGTGCAGGGCGATAGCGATCCGCCGGGAGCGTCGTGTCGAGATGGGCGACGAGGGCGTCGATCGTGGCGAGATGGCCCATCAGGTCGCGGAGAGTGAGATCGATCCCGAATTCATTGGCCAGAGCCTTGCTGACCTGGGTGAGAAGAAGCGAATCAAACCCGAGTTCGAGATACGAAGTGTGTCCCGCAAGTTCTTCGACCGGAATTCCGGAGAGATCGGTGAGGACGGCGCGGATCGCTTCGGCGATGTTGGCGACGCGGCTGACGGGCTCGGGAGTGCTCATGACAGGGCTTGGGGAGAGATTGGATTCAAACGTCACACCGGGAGAAACGACGGGAGCCGAGGATGCCTCAGCGAGGGGCTTCGGATCGACCCAGTGACGCTTGCGTTCGAAGGGATAGGTGGGCAGGGGAACGCGGCGGCGTTGCTCGGCGGAGTAGAATGCCTCCCAATTGACCTCCACCCCGGCGGTCCAGAGTCGACCCAGTGATTCGAGGGCGTTGCCATGGTCGCAGCCAGGATCCTTGACGTGACGACAGGTGGAGAGGGCAATGTGACCGGCCTTGCGGTCGAGTGATTGGCGCACCAGGCCCGCGAGAGTAGAACCCGGACCGACTTCGAGAAAGATCTGTTCGGGATTCTCCGTGCCAAGCGTGACGACGGAACGATGGAATCGGACCGGCTCGCGGAGGTGTTTCGCCCAATAGAGCGGATCGGTCGTCTCCTTTGCGGTGAGCCACTCGCCGGTGACGGTGGATAGGATGGGAATGTCAGGGCCGCGCAAGGCGATACCCGAAAACTCGGACGCGAAGGCCCCGATG
>CALDKL010000178.1 GCA_937898895.1 uncultured Verrucomicrobiae bacterium
CTGATGGTCTTCATGATTTCGAGTGGTTTTCCTCCGTACTTCCACTCCGTGTCATTGAGTGGCAGTCCCGGCAGGGAAACTCCGGCGAGTTTGGCGTCGAGTGCGAGCCCGTGACAGGCGGCGCACTTTGTCTCGAAGATGGCCTTGCCCGCCGCCGCATGCTCCGCATTCGTGCTCATGGCCTGGAGGGATTCATCGTTGAGGGTGGCGAGCATCCCCTCGAGTTCGGTCTTCTTCTTTCCCTCGATCTCGGCTATGTTGGCGTCAAGCCGTTCCTGATCGGTGAGGGTGCGCAGGGGGGTCTGGTAGTAGACAAACCAGGCGATGACGAATATGACCATCGTGATGTAGAGGGTGAACAGCCACCAGTTCGGCAGCTTTTGGTCGTATTCCTGGATGCCGTCGTAGACGTGCTCGCGGATCGTGATCTCGTTTTCGTTGGTCTTGTTCTGGCTCATCGGAGTGTGGTGTCGGAAGTCTGGATTTCACGCGCTTCTCGAAGATCCTGCTCTTCGCGAAGCGGCATCGACGCGAGGCGGGTTGCTTCAGACGGTTTCATGAAGCAGGCCCGCACGAGGATCGCGAGGAAGGATCCCGCGATCAGAGCGAAACAAAGGTAGGGCACGAAGGCCTGCCAGGATTCCAGGGTGACTCGGTGGAACATGGTGACTGAGGAGTGTGAGTGCGGTCAGTTCCGGGCGGTGGTGATGGCGGGCGATCCCTCTGCCGACTTGGCGGGTTCTGCCTTTGGTGCGGGACGGAGGTCGTCGGGAATCCCAGGTCGAATCGCGCGAGGTCTTGTGGGTTCCGGCTTGTCCGGTGGAGCGACTGGCTCGAAAGCGCCCAGCTTCTGCAGGTAGGCGATGAGGGCGACGATCTGCCGTTCCGCGAGATAGACTTGGGCCTCGGCTGCCGTGGTCGGTTCGCTCTCGCCCTTCGTCACCGGAATCCGAACCTTATCGGTGACGAGTCGACCGGCGATCTCAAGTGCCTGTTTGCGGGCATGTTGCTCGATTTCCTCGGGTGTCATGATGGGGAAGGGCACCCCGAGGCGCTGCTGCACGGCGATCCTTCCGGGAATCTCGCCAAAGGAGGTTTTCTTCTGGGAGAGCCAAGGGTAGTTGGGCATGCGTGATTGCGGATTGAGATCGCGGGGATTGAGGAGGTGGAGGTAGTGCCACGAATCGCCGCGCACGCCCCCCTCGCGGGCGAGATCGGGTCCGGTCCGTTTCGAACCCCACTGGAAGGGGTGGTCGTAGATCGATTCGCCGAGCCGGGAATACTCTCCATAGCGGAGAACGTCGGGGACGAGGGTGCGGATCATCTGAGAGTGGCAGTTGTAGCAGCCTTCGCTGACGTAGACGTCGCGCCCCGCAAGTTCGAGCGGGGTGTAGAGCTTCTGGAGTCTGTCTTCGACGTTCATGGCACGGTTGACCGTCACCGTGGGCACGATCTGGACGAGGCCGCCAAGGGCCACGGCAATGACGACGAGAACGGTGAATGGCAGGTAGTTCTCCGAGATGTCGTCGTACCATTTTGCCCAGGTGGCGGTGTCCTTTTTGAATCGGTAGACCGCCATCGCCGCGAATACGAGAGTCACGAGCAGCGCCATGTGGCTGGCTCCGGGTGGAAGGAAGAACCAGAGAATGCCAAAGAAAAGTCCCCAGAAGGTAAAGGCGATGGGATCGTTGCGAAAGACCGCCCCCCACGTCATGCGATCTTTCTCCATTGCCGGATCCTCGAACACCTCGCGTGTTTCGTTGACCGCCCTGCCCGATTTCGCCGTTTTCCAGATGTTGATGACGAGGAGAATAAAGCCGGTGAGATAGAGGGTTCCACCAATTGCCCGAGTGAGCATGAGGAGTTTGATCTTGTCGACCGTCTGGACAAATTCGTTGACGAGTCGGGTACCGGTCGGATCGGTCTCGTTGAGCATGAGTCCCTGAATGATGCCTGCGAACCACAGGGAGGCGACATAGAGGAGGATGCCGAATGTCCCGATCCAGAAGTGGAAGTTGGCAAGGTTCGTCGACCAGAGTTTCGTACGCCAAAGGCGCGGAGCGAGCCAGTAGAACATGCCTGCGGCCATGAAGCCATTCCACCCGAGGGTGCCGGCATGGACGTGGCCGACGATCCAGTCCGTGTAGTGGGCGAGGGCACTGACCGAGCGAATCGAAAGAAGCGGCCCCTCAAAAGTCGCCATGCCATAGAAGGTGATCGCGGCGACGAAGAACTTGATCACCGGATCGGTGCGCACCTTGTCCCAGGCGCCGCGCAGGGTGAGGAGACCATTGATCATGCCCCCCCACGAAGGGGCCCAGAGCATGAGGGAAAAGAACATTCCGAGGACCTGAAGCCACTTCGGCAAGGCCGTGTTGAGGAGGTGGTGCGGACCCGCCCAGATGTAGAGAAAGACGAGTGACCAGAAGTGCACGATGGAGAGCCGATAGGAGTATACGGGACGATTCGCCGCTTTCGGCATGAAGTAGTACATGATCCCGAGGATGGGAGTGGTGAGGAAGAAGGCCACGGCATTGTGCCCATACCACCACTGTACCAGCGCGTCCTGCACCCCGCCAAAGACAGGGTAGCTGTGGACGAGGCTTGTCGGAATCTGAAGGTGATTGACGATATAGAGCATCGCCACCGTGATGATCGTGGCGATATAAAACCAGAGGGCGACGTAGAGCGATTTCTCCCGGCGAATCTTGAGGGTGAGAAAGAAATTCAGGGCGAAGACCACCCAGATGATCACGACCATCAGATTGATGGGCCAGATGAGTTCGGCATACTCTTTGCCCCTGGTGAGTCCGGCAGGCAGGGAGATCGCGGCAAAGACGATGATGAGCTGCCAGCCCCAGAAATGGATACGGGAAAGCAAATCCGAGAACGTGCGGGTGTTGCAGAGTCGCTGGGTGGAGTAGTAGATCCCCGAGAACATCATGTTCCCGACAAAGGCAAAGATCGCCGCATTGGTGTGGAGCGGTCGGAGCCGCCCGAAGGTGAGAAACTCCACGCCTTCGCTGCGGAACCAGCCAAAGGTGATCCATTCGAGAAACTTCCCGTTCATCTCCCAGAAGTTGAGCTGGAAGGCGGCGATGGCTCCCACGAGCATGGCCACGACCCCCCACCCGATGGAGGCGATCATGAACCAGCGCGGGGTCTGGTCGTCGAATTCGATGGTTACCTTGTTTTTGGTCGCACAGTCACTGGTCATGGTCGTTGGAGGGGCGGTTCATCGGTTGTTTTGAAAGGGGAACGGTGGGCGCTTCATCGCGGAAGGGCAGCAGGGCATCCTGGTCCGCGCAGGAACGCCCTCCCTGCCGGGTGCGGAGGAACAGCGCGAGGAAAAAGATCGCGAACAGTACGCTGAAAAGGGTGGTGAGAAACAGAACTTCCATCGGGAAGAAGGTGGCGGTTCCGCCGTTGGGCGAGACTCTCCGGCGCGTTTGTGCAATCCGCTCCGCATTTGCAGCGATTCCCTGCGCAGAACTTGCCGTTTTCGTACGCGGGGGGCCAAATGAAGCGCAGAGGCAACCCTTGCGGGTGCGAGGAGACGATCCCACCGAGACCATACCCGGAAACCAGAATCAGGCCAATCTTCATTCAAGAATTCAAGACTTCCCAGACGCTTCTTGCTTGCCCTCGCCATTTTCATCTGACAAATTTTTCAGGCACATGAGCCTCGCTCTTGACTTATTTCGAAATTCTTTATAATCTTGTAAATCTGATAAAATTGAGAGAATCGAGACTGCGTTTTTGGTAAAATCCTGCTCATGAAGTGTCCCCGCTGTCTGCGTCCCGTGGATCACGAAGCCGCAAGTTGTTATTCCTGTGGCTACAGCGAAAAAGATGCCGCTGCGGTCTTCGGCACCAATCAGGTCCTGCTCAACCGAGTCCACGACGCGGCCCATTGTTTGCGGAAGCAGGATCGCGACGATCTCGCGGTGACGCTGGATCAGCTCGAGTTGAAGTTTCCCCAGATCCTCTTTTGTGCCTATCTTGGTTCGCTGCCGCCGAATCTCGGCATCAGCGAGTTGGGCTTCTGGCTGCTCAACCACGGACAAGTGAAAGGGGCCGAATTCGCCCGTCCCAATGAAAACGGGATACTTGTGGTGATGGACCTGAATCGGAAGCAGATCGGCATTTCCCTCGGTTACTTCGTGGAGACAATCCTCTCCGAAGAGGATGCCTACCGAGTCCTCACCGCCGTCCGCCCGAATCTGGTGAATTCGGAATATGGTGAGGCTATTGAGCGCATTTTTCTGAAGCTCGGAAAACTCCTCGAGCGGCAGGGAAGAAAATTGAAGAAGCTGACCCGCGACCAACTCCAGGCGACCCTGCGGGGTACGGCTAGCACTCCGCTCGACCTGCCGCCCCACCTCAGCCCTCCGCATCTGCTGAAGAGGACCCCGCAGGAGGATTCGATCCCCGAAAGAGCCCTCCTTTCCGCCTGATTGTTTCCAGTCCCCTCCCATTCTCATGACACGCGCCGCTGCATGGCTCCTCCTCGTCACGCTACCTGTTGGTTCGCTGCGGGCAGCACTCGACTTGCCGGAGTGGGAAAGTGCCGAAGAGTCCGGCACCTATTTTTTGGGTGGCGGGCTTTGGCCGAAAAGCCTCATTCCCGATGCCGCCGCAGCTGCTGTCGCCGCAGGGGAATCCGGTGCTCCGACGGCTGCGGGAGGGGACGCAGCCGGGCCGTCTGGTGTTGGAATCGATTTTGTCGGGCCGCCGGCACCTGGCCAGGTGCCGACACCCGGAAATCAGCCCGGACCGACGCAATTCTACGGTCCGGCTCCAGGAACGGAAGCGGAGGGGGCTGTCGCCTCGGATCCATCGTTGCAACGAATCCGCGAAAATCCCGACGGCACCTTTACCGTGCCCGAGGAAGTCGTCGAAGAGGTGGCCTACGAGCCGTTGCCCCCCCTCGAGGGAGAACTGGCCGATCTCTATTTTGCCCACGCTCCTGTCGAGTTTCTCATCGACCCGCAGCGCCTCCTCACGGAGCAGAAGTCGAACGACATTATGCGCTTCCTCGAATTTCATGCGGACGAGTCGAAGATTCGCATCTACGTGATGGCCCTCGGCGAAAACCAGAAGGTGCCCGCCGACGTCAATCTCGAGGCCCTGCACCAGAAATGGTTTTCGGACTCCCCGGCCGTGCTCATGCTCTACTATCGGGAGAAGCCCGATCTGACGCAGCTCGTCTTCAATGAATCGATCCGCAACACTCTGCCCAAGTCGGTCTTTGATCGCATCCTCCAGAACTGCCTCCGCGAAGGAGCCGTCGCCGATCTCGCTCCCGATCAGGTCGAGAAGATGGCCATCGAGTTGAGCATCCAGCTCTATTGGCTGAGTCGTCTCATGGAGCAGGAAAACAAAAATGATCCCTCCTTTGCCGCCGCCTCCACGGTGCATGAGATGATGGCTTCGCCCGATGCGCCCGAACTCCTCCGCGAGTATGCCCCGGGCATCTTCATCGACGAGAGCGGCAAGACCCTCTCCTTCATCCTCACCTTCGTCTTTGTTCTTGGTGGACTCGCGGTGATTGGGTGTGTTGCCTGGATTGTGATGTGGTGGCGAGGGCGTGAAAACGTCTCCGGCGAGCCGCTTCTCTTTCCGGACTTCCGCATCGCGCGGCGCTTGGGGGGCGAATACTGCGGGGGCGGTTTTGTGAGCATGTCCTTCGAGTTGAACGAGGGCGCTTCGTGAAGGGAAGGCGAAACCTTCGCCCTCTCCCGCATACGGGCCAAATTTTCCCCTTGTCCAACCCCGCAACCTTCGGTTCAATGCCGCCATGGCAATCAAGGTAGGCATCATCGGATATGGCTGGGCGGCGACCGCTCATGCGGACGCAATCAACGGAACGAATCAAGGAAGGGTTACGGCGGTCTATTCGTCGCGTCCCCTCGACGACGCAGAAGTCTCGGCCCGCCATGGCAGCCCGGTGAAAACCTACACGGATCTCGACGAGATGCTCGCCTCCGACATCGACGTTGTCTCCATCACCAGCTACCCCAATCAGCACCGTGCCCAGGCCGAGGCGGCGGCAAAGGCGGGCAAACACATCATCCTGGAAAAGCCGATGGCCCTGACCTGGGAAGACTGCCGCGCCATTTCCGAAGCGGTGAAAGCCGCCGGAGTGCGAGCCTGTGTCTGTTTTGAGCTTCGCTTTATCAGCCAATTCCTCACCACCAGCAAACTCCTCGCCAACGGCATGATCGGAGAGATCCATTACGGAGAGGTCGACTACTACCACGGCATCGGACCCTGGTACGGCCAGTATCGCTGGAACACCACTCTCGAGAATGGCGGCAGCAGCCTGCTCTCGGCGGGGTGCCACGCGCTCGATGCGCTCCTCCTCTACATGGGCAACGAGGTCGAGGAAGTCACTGCATACGAGACCCAGTCAAAGCACGAAATCTTCCGGAAGTACGAATACAAGACCACGACGGTGGCCCTTCTGAAGTTCCGGAACGGTGCCGTGGGCAAGGTCGCCTCGGTCATCGACTGTCTCCAGCCATACTACTTCCACACCCAGCTCGTCGGCAGCGAAGGCAGTCTGCTCGACAACCGGCTCTACTCGACGAAGCTCTCCCTGCGCGACAAGAAGTGGACCGAGTTGCCCGTGGCCCTCGCCGATTCCGGCGACGTCGCCGACCATCCCTACAAGGACCAGTTTCAGACCTTTTTCGACGCCCTTGATCGGGGCGAGGACATGCCGCTGACCAGTCTGCCCGAATCGCTCGAGTCCTTCCGCGTGCTCTTTGCCTGCGACAAATCTGCCCGCGAAGGACGGCCCGTGAAAGTGAGTGAAATCGCCTGATTTCCTGCTTCCGCCGTATCCGGATGCCCGGAATCTCGTTGGCCAGGTGGATCGGATGATCCCGAGGATTGCTTCCGCGAGCGAGTTGGGGCACAATGAAGAGGGTCCGTTTGAGGAATCAACCCTGTCAGACCTTAGATCCACTCCCCCCGACGTCCTTGAACCCGATTCTCCGAGCCTGGTGTCTCGCTTTCCCGCTTGCCCTCGGGTTCGGACTGATGCCCGCGATGGAGCTTCGTTCCGAACCGATGAGAGCGGACAAGCTCGCCGAAATCGACCGCGAGATCGAGGCAGCGATCCGACGCGGCGACGTGCCGGGAGCGGTTCTCTGGATCGAGTCGAAGGGAGAACGTCATGGAAAGGCCTGGGGGAGGCGCCTCGTTTCTCCCGGATCCGAACCGATGACGGAGGACACCCTCTTCGACCTCGCCAGTCTCACCAAGGTGATGGCGACGACACCGTCGGTGCTCCGGCTCCTCGAGCAGGGTCGCCTTTCCCTTGAGGATCGGGTGTCCAAATGGATTCCCGAGTTTCTCTCGGGAGGGGTGCGACCCGAGGCCGAAGATCCGAAACCGGAGTCGAAAGATCGCGAGTCGATCACGGTTTTCCAGCTCCTCACTCATCAGAGCGGACTTCCTCCCGGCATTTTTCTTAGCGAAGGCGATTTCTGGGGTCAGAGTGAGGGCGTGCGTCGCGCCGCGACGGTGGGGCTGCTGGAAAAACCGGGAACCCGCTTCCGCTACAGTGATGTGAATTTCATTCTCCTGGGCGAGATCGTGCGCCGCGTCTCGGGAGAGCGGATCGATGTCTTCGCGGAAAAGGAGGTGTTCGCTCCTCTGGGAATGACGGAGACCGGATACCTCCCCGGTCCTGACAAAATTGCCAAAGTCGCTCCCACAACCCTGATTACGG
>CALDKL010000179.1 GCA_937898895.1 uncultured Verrucomicrobiae bacterium
GGCAGCCGGCGACATGCAGGCCAGGGGTTTCCTGCTCGGTGCAACGGCCGGACGCACCACGCTCGCCGGCGAAGGCCTGCAGCATCAGGATGGTCACAGTCACCTCGCGGCCTCGACGATCCCGAACTGCGTGGCCTACGACCCGGCCTATGGCTATGAACTCGCCGTGATCATCCAGGACGGGATGCGCCGGATGTATGCGCAGCAGGAGCGCATCTTCTACTACATCACCGTCATGAACGAGAACTATGCGATGCCGGCGATGCCGAAAACCGCTCCAAACACAAAAGGCACCCGCCGGATCGATCGGATAACTCGAGCGCCCCACGACGCCAATCGCGGAGTGATCGAGAACGCTGAATCGGGGCGGGACATCAGAAAATTGAAAAAAGACAGTTGGCAATCGTGCGCGGACGGATACATTCGCCTTCCCCTCTCGGTCACCACCGCCGGGAAGCTTGAGTTTGAAGTTCAGTTAGTTTTTAGAAATTATAAAAATTAATTGAAACTTTATAAATCTCGGCAAAGTTATTGCGAAACGCGGGTATAGCTTAGTGGTAAAGCCCTAGCCTTCCAAGCTAGTCATGTGGGTTCGATTCCCACTACCCGCTCCACTTCGGCGGTGATGAAGACGTTCGCAATCTCCTTTTTGGCCGCGATGGGCACTTGGCTCGTTGCCTTGGATCTCCGTGCGTCCGAATCGGCCCCTGATCGCGAATCGGCGGTGGAAACTCTCCGCATCGGCATCGCCACCCATCCGGAACAGGCCGTCGTGCTGTTTCAGGATTCCCTTCAGACCAATCCGGATTGTCGTCGCGACTTGCTCGTCACCGCCCTGGGAATCCTCGGCGATGATCCCGCGCAGCTCACTCGGCTGCTCTATGCGGCCCGGCTGGAGTTCCCGGAGGACGACGCCGTCTTTGCCGAGGCCGCCCTTTCCACCGTGCCGGACTTGCCTGCCGAGATCAGGGCCTGCTTTGCAGTGACAAGCGAACAAATGCGGTCCGTGCTGGCAGGGGCACCGGTCGAGCCCCTCCTTCCCACACCCGCAACCCAGTCTCTGGTCGCCCCCCCCTTCCCGAAGCGGCCTCCTTCCGAGGAATCACGACGGATCGATGAAGAAATCCGGGAAGCGATCTCGCGCGTATCGGCGAAATCCGAAGGCCGTACCTGGCCGGAGCAGTCGGCACCGAACGGCCCGGTGCAGTATCGCAAGGGCGATGAAGTGAGGATCTCGCAGCAGTCGCGCCTGGCCGATGAAGCCAGCCTCTTCAATCACCTCCCCCTCGACCAGAATGACGAACGTGAGATTGCTGTCGGCTCGGTGAAAATCGACGATGCCCGGCGAAAGGACGATACGATCCGCCTCGACGAGTCGAAGTTCTCGGATCGCGGCCGCACCGGATCGACCTCGCCGCTCGACGCCACGATCAAGAGCCGCACCCTGGCTGGATCGGTCGCCCTGCCGCGGCGGCCGCCAATGCCCCGTTCGAGCGTCTATTACATTCCTCCGGCGAAAGGCAGCTACAAGTCAACCATCGACCTTGAGCAGGGTGAGACGGCTCCACCGGCACTGATCATCCGACCCGAGTCGGCTTCGCCGACATCTCCCCGACGGGAGGCACCCTGACAGAAACACATTCGGTGTCGTCCGAACGGGGAACGGGGTTCTTCGCCGGATTCGCGATCCTCGTCATTGGGCCGAGGCATCCACGAAGGCTTTGAGCAGCCTCCCCTGGACCTCGTTCTCAGGCATCATCTTTTCCGGATGCCACTGCACTCCAATGAGAAAGCGGCCCGGATCCGTCGATTCAGTCGCCTCGATCACGCCGTCCGGAGCCTTTGCGACAGCGCGAAGCCCCCCGCCAATGCGCTCGACAGACTGGTGATGAAAGGAATTCACCTCCATCTCTGTCGCTCCCAGGATACCGGCGAGGCGAGAACCCGGCTCGAGCGTAACCAGGTGACTCGTATCGCGATGGTTGGTCTTCACCTCCGTAGGGATGTCCTGCACGAGGGAGCCGCCTGCGGCCACATTGATCCATTGGCTGCCCAGACAGATGCCGAGCAGGGGTTTGTCCGTCTTTTCAATCCATTCGCGGACGAGCGTTTTTTCAAACTGGTAGCGATCGTCATCGAGCAATTCCACTGACTCATGCGTCTCTTCGCCATACTCCGAAGGAGGGATATCCGCGCCTCCGGGAAGGAGGAGCCCGTCGAGCAGATCGAGATATTCGGGAACTCTTTCCTCATTTCCGCCCGCGTTCGGCAACACCACCGGAATGCCACCCGACGTGCGGATGGCTTCCACATAGTTCTCCGCCGTGAGGCTCGCAATGCCAATCAGAGGCGCTCGCTTCTCGGTGGAGCCCCTGGTCTGCGGCTGCGAAATCGAAAGGCCAAGAAGGTATCCAAGTCCTCCCGAAATCACGGCGGGAGCGAGGGTCACAAGGAGACGGCGAGAGGCGGGATTCATCCGGCGCACCGTAGCACGCTCCCCAATCTTCGTCAAGCCATTCGAGGCGCGACGGAATCATCCGATTGGGCTTGTCCTTCCGGTTTCAATTGCACATGCTTCGGTCCTACCTTTCCAATGAATCTCCGATCCTGCCTTCCCACCATCCTTCTCTTGCTGTCGGGCACCCTCTCCGCCGATGAGGCGATGAAAAAGGCGCTCGTCTTCCACGCCTCGTTCGACGAAACCTTCAACGCGGATTTTTCCGGGGACGATCCCATCGCCTACGTGAGAAGTGCGAAAGGCCTCGATGCGGTCCCCGCGAATACCGGAGACGTCCGGATCGCCCCGGATGCCGGCAAATTCGGCGGAGCACTCTGGTTTCCCAAAAAGGGGACGGTGCGTCCCGGCTTCAAGGGCGAGAAGACCCTCGGCTACAACGATCGGGACTGGAGCGCAACCGTCTCCCTCTGGCTCCGCCTCAACCCCGATGAAGATCTCGAGCCCGGCTACTGCGATCCCATCCAGATCGTGGGCGACGACACGAAGAAGGGTTTCATTTTTCTCGAGTGGTCGAAAGATCACACCCCTCGCTACTTTCGCTACGCGATCCGACCGAGGATCGAATTGTGGGATCCTGCGGGAGTCGGATGGGAAGTCGTACCGGAAGCGAAGCGACCCATGGTGCAGTTGAAAAGCGCTCC
Organism: uncultured Verrucomicrobiae bacterium; assembly: GCA_937898895.1. GTDB lineage: Bacteria > Verrucomicrobiota > Verrucomicrobiia > Verrucomicrobiales > DEV007 > Arctic95D-9. Next base: position 3,160 of record CALDKL010000179.1, read on the forward strand.
CTTCTCTCGAGACTCCTGGACCCACGCCGTCTTCACCCTGGAGCGGATCAACGGCGGGATCGGAACAGCGGCGGGAGCACTTTATCTGGATGGCAAACCGCGCGGGCGCATCGAGAATTTCGATCTCACCTTCGGATGGGACGCAAAAGCGGTCATGCTGGTACTGGGGGCGGCCTATGTCGGCTACCTCGACGACCTCGCTGTCTTCAACCGCGTTCTCTCTGCCGAGGAAGTGGAGAAACTCTTCGCGCTCGAAGGCGGGGCCGCCTCGCTGAGGCCTTGATGATCCGGCTCCCTTTCACAACGCCTTTCGCCGATCCGGTGAACGGAGCAAAACCGTCATGAACAATGCCGTGTCCTCCATTGCCCGTCGTCCTGCAGCCGGGCACGGCCACGCAAATCACGGATGGCTCGACACCGGGAAAAGCTTCCGTTTCGCCCACCACTGCGACCCGCAGCACAGGGGCTTCCGCAGTCTTCGCGTCATCCACCAGGATCGCATCGCTCCCGGAGCCGGTTTCAGCACCCACCCGCACCGCGACAGGGAGATTTTCCGCGACACGATCACTTCGGGAACCGCTCCCGCAGAAGCCATCCCTCTCGACCTCGCCTGACAATCCAACAAACACCCACCACCTCACAATCCCATGAAACACCTCCCCACGCTCGCCCGCTACCTCCTTGGAACCATCTTTCTTGTCTTCGGCCTGAACTTCTGGCTGAAATTGATTCCTCTGCCCTCGCCGCCGGAGGGGAGCGCTGCCGCAGCCTTCATGGGCGCACTCTATGCCTCCGGGTTCCTCACCGTCGTGAAAGGCCTCGAAGTGCTCGGGGCGATTCTCCTGCTTTCCGGACGTTACGTGAACCTTGCCCTTGCCTGGCTCGGGCCGATTGTCGTCGTCATCTCGCTCTACCATCTCTTCCTCCTGAAGGGCGGTTATCCCATGGCCATTGCCCTCGGCCTCCTTGCGCTCACGGCTCTGGCGGGACGTCGCAGCTTCGTCACCTCCCTCTTCGAAAAAGGGTGACCTCGCCATCTCCGCCCAGACGATTCAGCTGCCGATGCACTGCATCGCACACTCGATGCTCCCACGCGCAACCGGAGGGGTGGGGGTGAAACCGCCGATCGGAGGAACGCTGTGAAGGGTTCGCAAACCTTCGAAAGTTTTTCGAAAGTCTTTCGATTGCCTTTCTCGGTCCGGATGGGGAAAATACGGCATGGCCACGATGCTTCGTATTGGGTATTGCCTCAATTTCCTACTCCTTTCAGCAGGCCTTCTCTCCGGCGCCGAGCCGGACCCCGTCGTTGCGGCTCTCGACGCGCATCTCGCCACCCACCCCGAGGGCGACGCCGCCTTCTCCTTCCGTCGTGCGGATTACGAAGGCGACCTCTCCGGCCTGCCCATCGGCGTCTTTGACTCCGGGATCGGAGGACTCACCGTGCTCGAGGCCCTCTTCACCCTCGATGTCTGGCACAACGACAATCTCAAACCCGGATCCGACGGTCGGCCCGACTTCGAGAACGAGCGGTTCCTCTACCTCGGCGACCAGGCCAACATGCCCTACGGAAACTACGCGAAAGCCGGGAAGACCGACTTCCTCCGCGAGCTGATTCTGAAAGACGCCATCTTCCTCCTCGGGCGACGCTACCACCACGACGGCACGATCCGTCTCGACAAACCGCCCGTAAAAGCTCTCGTCATCGCGTGCAACACCGCCACGGCCTACGGCTTCGAGGATCTGGAAGCGGCCGTGCAGCGCTGGCAACTCCCCGTCCTCATCGTCGGGGTAGTCGAGGCCGGGGCCCGCGCCCTTCTCGAGACGAAGGAGACCGGTGCCATCGGCGTTCTCGCCACAG
>CALDKL010000180.1 GCA_937898895.1 uncultured Verrucomicrobiae bacterium
CCAGGATGATCTGCTGGAGCGAGTCCGATGGTTTCACCTCGGCTTCCGCGTCGAGGGAAAAGGAAAAATCCTCCTCGTGTCGCAGCTTGCGGTGTCGGTGGAGATTGGGAAGGAAAATCACGACCGGTGTTCCGGCGACGGGTTCGGCACTCTCGGCGGCGACTTTCAAGTCCGCCGCGAGGGTGTTGAGAAGTGGTCCGGCGGCGTGGGCGTCCGGACATTCGACTCCGCCAATCCGTTCAATCGAGCGGCGGAAGGGCGAGTCATCGGGCGCGGCAAAACGCCCGTCGAGGACGATGAGGCGGATGTCATTGCCGAACTGCGAGCGCAACATTCGCAGGGCGACAATAAGGAGGGCGTCGACGACGTCCTCGCGCTGTCCGACGAAGAGAAGATGGTTTCCGCTCTGGCGTGCCAGGCGGACCTCGGTGGGGCCTTTGATTGAATTCGGTGCCCCGAGGAAAATCCTCGGCGCACCGCCGACGGGGCCGGACTGAAGGAGATTTGTCAGGGTGGGGTCGGTTTCGGCGTTGGCCGGAGCATTGCCTTCGAACACGACCCGAGGGAACGACGTCTTGCCCTTCTCCCGTGCGAGGGTGGCGACATGGCCAAGGAGATCGTTGCGCTCGGTCTCGCCCATCCACACGACCTGAAAGGGGGAGTTCGCCTCGGACGCGCCCGCCCGGTCGTTGTAAATGCCTTCGCCCGGACGTGTGAGAAGACGGGGCGCGGGATTGGAATCGTCCATGATGAGGTAGGCGTCGGCCTCGTTGCAGGCGAGGGCGATGCGTATGGTCATTTGTCCGAGAGTGGCGCGGGCGAGGGTGAAGGCCCCGCCGAGGGTTTGCGATCCGAGGATCGCGTGAATTCCGAAGGCCCGGCCCTGGCGCACGATGCGGTCGAGGAGGACGGCAGCCTGTTGCGAGATGGCGTCGTCCTCGGTGAAAAACTCCTGGAATTCGTCGATGAGGAGGAGGGTGCGCGGCATCGTCTCTGCCCCGGTGCGGCCCCGATACCCCGAAACGTCCTGCACCCCGGCGGCGCGGAAGAGTTCGCCGCGCCGACGCAGTTCCTCGTCGAGACGCTGCAGTACGCTGAGCCCGAATTCGCGATCGCTCTCGATGGCGATGACGCGGGCATGCGGCAGCTCCTGGTCCGCATAACACTTGAATTCGACCCCTTTTTTGAAGTCGATGAGATAGAATTCGACTTCGTCGGGCGAGCACCACAGGGCGAGGTTGCTGACGAGGATGTGGAAGAGGGTGGATTTACCCGAGCCCGTCTTGCCTGCGATGAGGGCGTGCTGGCAGGTCCCTTTGCCGAGGACGAGGTATTGCAGTTTAGTGGCTCCGCTGCGCCCGATGGGAACGCGAATTTCTTCCGCCGTTGTCGAGGTCCAGCATTCCTCGGGCGAGGGAGCGATGAAGGAGAAGGGAACCTCGACGCGGTTGGAGTCGCGGTTTGCTTCGCCAATGCGATGCGTCCAGCGGGCGAAAAGTGCGGCGGATGGTGGTTTTGTCAGGGAAAGGGCGAGGCCCTTTGTCGGCGTCTCGCGCAGGGAGAAACCGTCGTGGCCCGACTGCAGGCAGAGACAGGATTTTCGCAGATCGTCGATACGGAAACCGGCTGGTGCTTCGGATCGCTGGTCGTGATGGAGGAGAAGAAAGACGCCGCAGCGAGCACCCGCCGTGGCGATGGAGAGAAGGCGCCTGACGGCGAGATCGCTGAATCCATGGGGAAAATCCGCGACGACGAGGAAGTGATATCGTTCCGCGATCGTTCCGGCGGCACGATTGTATTTGGTGATCGTCTCGTAATCATTGCGCAGATACATCTGGATGACCTTCTCCATGTGCTCGCAGAGTTCGCCGAGCCGACGCTCGATCTGGTCTGGCTGGGTGCGGATGCGGGTGTTGATGAGGAGTTCTTCGTAGTCGGCCAGATGCATCAGACCGGCAAAGCTTTCGCCGAGGCCGACGGGGTCACAGAGGGAGAAGGAGAGACGGCCGGGAGGCGAGGAGGCAAGCCAGCCGAGAATGAGAGAGTTCAGCGTGGCGATTGCTTCGTCGCGACCGTGTTGTTTCGTCTCGATCAGGAGCGAGGCTGCCTCCGGGATGCGGAGGCGCAGGGAGAGGTGAAAATCGAGTGGCCTTGGCAGCGACATGTCCGCCGAGACCGGGGGGCGCAGATCGCTACGGACGGAGGAGTAGGAAAGCGTGCCGAAGGAAAGGGTCGGGCAGAAGGTCGCAGGTGGCGTCCAGGCATCGGGGCCACGAGCGAGCCAGGCGGTCTCGTCGGCATTTCGTCCGGTTTCGCGGGTGAGCGTTTCGACGAGAGGATCGATTTCCGTTCGCCACTGGTCGATGAGGCGATGCAGGGAATCCTCGGCATTCTCGGTGGGGCCTGTCTCGGCGGCGACGGAGAGGGAGAGGTCGCGCTGGTGTTCGAGGGTGGCTGTCTTTTCGGCGAGTCGCTGGTGGACCGAATCGATCTGGAACTGAAGGTGGGTATCGAGTTTCTCCCGGAGGGCGGCAGCGCGTGATTCGACGGCTTCGGGGGAAGGGTAGCGACGGCCTCCTCCGCCGCCGGATCCGGATTTCAGACCCTGTTCAAAGGCAGTCTTGACCCTCTGATATTCGGCTTCGGCCGTCTCCGTGGCGACGCGGGCGCGCAGATCGACACCCTCGCGGTAGGCGAGACGCATGGCCTTGGCCTCGGCGAATCGGCGCGTCTCCTCGGAAGCGAATCGGGCCGCCGGGCGGTGTCCGAGAATCCACAGGACGAGGACGAGGGCAGCGGCTCCTCCTGTCAGGGCGAGGCTCCCTCCCCAGGGCAGCGGAGCGAGGCCGAGATGCGGAGCGGCCAGCGGGAAAACACCGCCAAGAGCGAGGAGGAGGAAGATCTGGAGAACGAGGGGAAAGGCCGAGAACCACGAAACGAGGGGGGATCGGCGCAGGGCGCGGACGCTCCCGGTGAGTTCCTCGTGTTGTTTGGTCAGGGTGTCGGCGAGTGCGGCGAGGCTGACTTCCCCTGGGAGGGGAGTTTCCGTCTCCCGGAGCGCGACGAGAAGGCCGCGCTGGAGTCCCCCGTAGCCGCGCAGGGCGGAGAGAGCCGACTTTTCCAGCTTCGTGAAGCGGGCATGGAAGGATCTGGCGGCGGCGAGACCTTGCTCGTGTTCCGCCGCGGCGAGGGCGAGAGTCTGTTCGCGCCGACGTCCGGCCTCCATGTAATCTCGTTGCAGACCGGCCCGGTGCTGCCCCTCGACGGCCTGGATCGCGGCGATGGTCTGGTTGCGCAAGGTGATCTGTGCCCGATCCATGCGGGTGCGACGTTTCCGGGCCGTGTTCTCGCGGTCGGCGCAGGCGGTGGCGGCTTCGTCGCGGAGCGCGGCGACATCGGAGCGATGGCGGAGTTCGATCCGGGCTCGTGTCTCCTCAAGGGTCTGGCGTCGGCCCGATTCACGCAACTGCCGGGCTCGCTCGAGGCCCTTTTCGCGGTCGGAGAAGCCATTCACTCCGGTGTGAAAACGACCGAGCAGAGAGAGGGATTCGGAGGCGGAAGGGAGATCAGAGTTCACAATCTTGGCGGAGGCGGTGGAGCAATTTGTCGAGATCCTCGATGGCGGCGGCGGCGTGGTCTACGACATCGAAGAGGGGCTGCATATAGGTGGAGTCAAACTCGCGGGCTTTTCCATCGCGCCAGACTTCCTGGGTCTCCTGCCAGGTGCGGAGGAGTTCGCGGGAGAGTCCGACGAGGCGGCCCTTGCTGTGATTGAGGCTCACGGGATGTCTGGATTTGCGGAAGGTTAGGGTTCTCCGCCGGACGAGTAGGCGGAAAGCTGCCGGACGGCTTCGGCGAGGAAGACGATGGCCCTGGCGGTGTCGGTGTCGAGGTGATGGCGCAGCTTGTCCACTTTGCGGGCCTCGGTCTCGACGGTGGAGTCGAAATTTCGCGACCAGGCGGCGAGTTTGCGCAGTGTCGTTTCGAGTTCGCGAAGGTCGCGGCGTTTTTGGTTCACCTGCATCTGCACGCCGGACTTTTTTTGAGCGAGATCGGAGAGTCGGGCGGTGAAAAGCTCTTGCTCGAGCCTTTCCAACTCGCGCTCGTTCCGTTTCATTTCCTGCCCGAGTCGGAGCCGTTGTTCGGTGTGCAGCCAGATGCGGGTGCGTTTGACCTCTTCGCTGATCTCGTCGAGCACCGACTGGGCGCGTTCGACAAAGAGGACGAGGCTGGAGCGGAAACGCTCCAGGGTCTCGAGATTGGTGACATGGGCTCCGGACACGGTGGCGGAATTAGCGCTGATTCAGATATTCCTCGATGCGCTGGGCCTTGCGCAGGAGGAAGGGTCCCTGATGGGTCGAGCTTTCCATAAAGCGACGCAGCATCTTCATGGTTTCCTGAAACTCCTGGGCGAACTTGGCGTGTTCCTGATCCTGCCAGGTATCGCCGAGTGCGGCGAAGCGGGCCTGGAGGGAGGAGAGCGAGTTTTGCAGATCGCTGTTGAAACGCTTCAGTTCCTCGGCAAAGCGCCTCAGTTCGTTCGGGTCGACAATGGCCTTGGACATGGTCTGAGGCTATCAGGGCGACGGGGCGAGGACAAGGGGAATCTGGCACTCTCCATCATCGACGCAGGAGCCCTTTGTACCATAATTTGATCCGCCGGAAGGGCAGGGCGAGGTAGTACTTCCGAAAGACTCCCCATTTCATCCAGAGCGAAGCTTTGCGCGTGGAATTGGCGGGAATGAACCAGGAGTTCAGTCCGGTTCGTCGGTAGCAACGGTAGCCCCTCGCAGCCAGATGGCGAAGGAGGCGGTGATCGTGGACGTGGTCTTCCACGAAGAGGAGCTGCGGCTGCCATCGGGCGAGATCGAGGCCCTCGAGCACATCCACCTCGTGGAACTCAACGTCCATCGCGAGCAGCTCGAAGCCTTCGGCGATGTCGGCCTCTTCGAGGATGGAATCAAGGGTGCGGACCGCGACGTCGATCTCGACAGCCTCGTCCTGGAACCACGGCGAGGCCTCGCGGTGAAAGGTGGACCAGCCCGGATTCTGCGGATGAATCCAGAATTTCAGTCGTTTTCCCTCATCCTCGCGACGGGAGCAGGCGCAGTTGAAAACGCGGCCCGAGCGTTCCTGTCGAAGTCGTTCGGCGAGGGCGGGAATGGGCTCCACCAGCACGCCGCTCCAGCCGGTTCGTTCGACGATCCAGCTCGTCGATCCGAGGAAGGGATCGTTCGCTCCGACATCGACGTAGACTCCGTCGCAGCGGTTGTCGAAGAATCCGCGGAGGAGGGCCTCCTCCTCCGCACGGGAGACGCGGTTCCCGGAAAAGAGGCGTCTCAGTCCCCGCGACCTTCGGTCGTCGCGATTCGTGTCGGCAGGGGGTGACGTAGCGGATTCCGGTGTGGCCATCTGGGGGGAAGGTGCGTCGGGATCTCGGTTCAGGCAAATCCCGGTTTTACCCTCGCCGCCCGATCTCACCAATACCATGTGATCCCGGTGCGCAGCGTGAGCGGCTCCATGGGGTGGTAATGGACATCGGCGATCCCGGCAGCAGGTTCGCCGGGGAGGCGCGATTCATAGGCGTACTCGATGTCGTTGGCATCGGTGTCGAAGAGGTTCAGCACCTCGAGGTAGGCGTCCCAGTTTTCCCGTCGGTATCCGGTCCGGAGATTGAAAACGAGGGAATCGCGCGACATCACGCTCTCGTCGGCGGTGAGGGGACGGGAGCTGAAGTAGCGCGCCCGGAGCGAGCCGTAGGGACCGGTTTCCCGACCGGCCGTGAAACCTCCGGAAAAGGCGATGGGAACGGCATTCTCCACATAGCGATCGACCGGCTCGTTGCGAAAGCGAGCTTCGGAAACGGCGAGTTCGCTGTCGAAGTGAAGCCAGTCTCGCGGACTCCAGTAGGTCGCCCATTCGATGCCGTAGCGATCCGTGGCTGGTCCGGGTTCGTTTGTGCCGGCATCGCCGACGTAGAGCAGTTCCGACTGGCTCTCGAGTGCCCAGAGGGACACGGACGAGGTGACTCCCTCGAGCAACTGGGTGCGGGCTCCCACCTCGGTGCCCCACTGACGGACGAGAGGGGTGACGGGAGGCGCGGGAAGGCCTGTCGCGGGATCGACCGAGAGGGTGACGCCTCTGGCGTCGTTGCTGTGGAATCCGCCTCCCCAGTTGAAATACAGTTCGGTCTCATTCCACGGCCCGAAGACCGCTCCGAATTTCGGATTGGCCATCGCGGCAGTCTTGTTGCCGGAATTCGCAGGCAGCCCCGAGAGCGAGGTGACATCGAAGTGGTAGAGGTCCGCGCGGACTCCGAGGTTGATCTTCATCCAGTCGTTGAGGACGAGTTCCTGATTGGCAAAGGTCGAGACATTCATCTCGTAGACTTCATCGGATCGTACCGTGCCGATGCGATTGCGCGCGACGGTCTGGTGCAGCCCTACTTCGTCGATAAAATCGTGGTGGGATTGCAGGCCGATGGTGAAGTCTCCCTCGCGCCCGAAGAGTTCGTTTTCCCGTGTGTCGGTGATGCGCAGTCCGGCAAAGACCCGGGCGTCGACCTGGTTGAACTGGTCTCCGTTGACCGGATCGGCGAGGAAGTAGGTGAAATTCGAATAGAGGTCGAGCCGATAGCGGCCGACGTAGGCATTCACCTCCGTGGTGGAGAGGTCGCCTTCGTGGACCCAGTCAAAGGAAAGACTGTGGCGTTCCGATTCGCCGCCGACGGTGGGGTCGACAAATCCGAAGCGGTCGATGATGCCGGTATCGACAAGTCGCGAAGGGATCTGGTCGGTCGCGGTCCACTCGCCCCGGTAGCTCATCCCGGTGATGGAGTAGCGGTTCACCCCGGCCTCCCAGTAGTATTTCACAAAGCCGTTGAATCGCTCGAAGTCCTCCTCGAGTACCCAGGGACCGTCGTAGTCGCTGTATTCGAAAGCGGTGCTGAGCATGCCGTGGCCGAGTTTGGCCGCGTTCATGAAAAGAAAGCGATAGTAGTCGTCCTCTCCCGCACTGACGGACACGGAATTCCGGGGAATGATGTCGTAGAGACCGAAGCGGGCCGAGCCAGCCGTGGTGAAATCGCCGAGGTCGGCAAAATACGGGCCCTTCGTATAGTCGAGCGTCTCGACCAACTCGGGGATGAGGAAATTGATGTCCGCGTAGCCCTGACCGTGCCCGTGGCTGCGATTGTTCACGGGCATGGCGTCGGCGAAGATCCCGAAGTCGGTGCCGTGGTCGAGATTGAATCCGCGCACGAAATACTGATTCCCTTTGCCGCCGCCGCTGTGTTGGGTGATGATCATGCCCGGCACCACCTCGAGCAACTCGCCCTTGCGCAGAAAGGGGCGGGCCATCAGATCCTCGGCACTGGCGCGTCCCATCGAGGCCGATCCGGCGACGCCGAGGAGGCTCTGATCCTTGCCCGGCGTTTCGATGGTATCGTAGACGATAGCGGTGGCTTCGGTTCGCGTGGGGGAGGGGATACGGTCGTTGATGACGGGCGCGGGAGCCGAATCGACGACGACGGCGGGCAGTTCACCGACTTCTTCGACGGCAACGGGAAGAGTGCCAGTTTCCTCGGCGAGGGCTTCCTCGGCGAGGACCGCGAAGGGGAGGAGCAAAAGAGGAAGCCGCGCAGAAAGGGAAAAAACGAGTCGATTCATGGGAGTCTCCGGGGAGAACGAAGATTCCCCCTTCGACCCCATGAAGATTCTTTCCAAAAACGCCACTACGGGACCGACCCGGGCCGCATCGCGGCCAGCTCGAGACGGGCCCGGTAGAGACGTCCTTCGACGGCCCGTCGACTGCACCCGAGGAGATTGGCGCAGGCTTCCTGGCTGAGGCCTTCGATCGCGCAGAGAACAAGGACTTCCCGAAGCCGAACGGGCAGACTGGCGATGGCGCGGCGAAGGGCGGAGATCTCCTCCGAGTCGACCACATGTTCATCGGGGCGGGGAGCAGGAGAGACGATCTGGCGGTTATCGTCGACAGTGAGCGAGAGATGGAGTGCTGCATGGCGTCGGTTCCGGCTGCGATGATGATCGTGACACCGATTTCGTGCGATGCGATAGAGCCATGCTTCGAAACGGGATTCGCCTTCGTATCGAGGCAGGGCGGAGTAGGCGCGAATGAAGACATCCTGACAAAGTTCTTCCGCATCCTCGGGGTTGCCGGTCCAGCCGAGGCAAAAGCGGAAAATGCGCTCGCGATACTGCTCGACGAGTTCACGGTAGGCGTCATGGCATCCCTCGCGCGAACGCTTCACGAGGAGGGCCGGACGATCCCTCTCGACCGAGTCGTGCGTGGCCCCCGTCAGACCGGTGCCAAACCACGATGTCTCGATCCCTTCTGCGCCCGTGTTCATTCAGTGCCCGTGTTCATGCGCGATGCTCTCTCGCGTCCATTGCAGCAGTTTCCCGGCCTGGTCGGGCGCGAGGTGTTCCTTCATCTCGAGAAAGTGCGAGATGGTCGATTTTTGCAGATTGCCCTGAGCCTCCTGGATTTCCGCAAGGGCCGCATCGATGGCGGCCTGATCCACGGGAGTGGTGCCGAGGGCGTCGGCAAGTTGGTGCCCCGCTGCCTCGATGCGTGCGAGAAGGGAGGTGCGGGTGATCGCGTAGGACTGCTCGATCAGAGCGAGGCTCGTTTCCTGTTCGGGGGTGATTCGGAGCTGATCGTGGAGCCAGTCGTGAAAAGTGCCCCCCTCCATTCCGTGTGCCGGGGCAGGGGCAGGGTGGTGCCCGTGGGAAGGGCGAAAGTCGGTCAGAAAACCACGGATGACCAGTGCCGCAATGATCGCTGCGGTGAGAGCCGACAGGCCGACCGCAGCGAGGACCCAGAAAGCAGGGCGTTGCGTGAGCGCATTCATCGGTGGCGGGCGGCGGCGGGGACTGTGCCTCAAAGGGCGGTTCCTCAAGAGACTGTTGAAAAACCCCGTGATGGAAAATCTTGGTTTGTTTTTGGCTGGGAAGCCAGCGGCTTTGCCGGAAGTGGTTTGGAACGCCCCAGCGGGCTGCGGCCCTTTTCCCGTCTGGCTTCGTTGCTCCTCAGTCGTGGGGGCAGCCCCACTTTGCCCTCGCCCCCGCTCGGCCCTCCGGGCTGCCTTGCAGGCAGGCTATGTCGCTCCGCTCCATTGTCGTCGTGCCTCGCCAGGCGGGAGAATGCCTCGCAGTTTTCCATCACGGGGTTTTTCAACAGTCTCTTAAAGAGATGAGAGGGGACTGGCCCCGCGGGTCAGCAGGGTGAGTTCCGGCGGGTGGGAATGAAGGTCTCCGGGGGCGGTGACCAGGGCGGAAAGGGTGATGCCGGCAGAGAGGAGCACCGAGACAAGGCAGGCGGCGGCTCCCGCCCATAGGATTTTCCGGATCTGAATGACCGGCGGACCGAGCCTAGCCATCACGGTGTCGCACAGGTCTCCGGGGAGATGGGGAGCCGAGCGGCGCAGGACTCCGAAAAGCCGGTCGAGATCTGAATCGGTCATGGCGGGGAAAAGGTAGGTGAATCGATCCTAGCGGCGGATCGGATTGTGCCAAGTGCAAAGATGGCAGGGCGACCTTCTGGAGAGAATATTTCTCACGCCAATCCGCCGTGAGACAAACCGGTGAATCGGCCCCATAATAACGGATGCGCACCCTGCCCCCCCTTCTTCTGAGCCTCTTCGGAGGCATGGGAGGAATCCTGGGGGCCGAGGCGGTCGATTTCCAGCGCGACATCCGCCCGCTCCTCAGCGACCGCTGTTTCAAATGCCACGGATTTGATGAAGACACGCGGGAGGCCGACCTCGGTCTGCACACCTTTGTCAGCGCGACGCGAGATCTCGGAGGCTACCAGGCGATTCGACCCGGCGACTCCGACCGGAGCGAGGTGATCGCCCGCCTCGTCAGCGAGAATCCGAAGGAAATGATGCCCCCGCCGAAGGCGAACAAGCCTCGCTTTTCCCCCGAGGAAATCGCCCTGCTGAAACGCTGGATCGACGAAGGCGCGAAATACGAGGAGCACTGGTCCCTCCGGAAACCGCATCGCCCCGCCGTGCCTGCGGTGGGAGAGAGCCGATCGGCGCATCCCGTGGATCGATTTCTCGATGAAAAGCGCGCCGGAGCGGGGCTGCCGCTCAACGCAGCCGCCGATCCCTACACCCTCATCCGTCGCCTCTCCTACGATCTGCGCGGCCTGCCGCCGACGATTGCGGAGATCGAGGCCTTTCTCACCGAATCCGAGCAGGATTGCGAGGCGGCCTGGTATGCTCTCGTCGATCGGTTTCTCGCCTCGCCCGCCTACGGCGAGCGGTGGGCGCGCGACTGGCTCGACCTGGCCCGCTATGCGGACACGAACGGTTACGAAAAAGACCGTCCCCGCTCGATCTGGCCCTATCGCGACTGGGTCGTGCGTGCCTTCAATGCCGATTTGCCCTACGATCAGTTCACGATCGAACAACTGGCCGGAGACCTTCTTCCCAATCCCACAATCGACCAGCGCATCGCCACCGGGTTTCATCGCAACACGATGCTGAACGAGGAGGGCGGGATCGATCCGCTCGAGTTCCGTTACCTCGCCATGGTGGACCGTGTCGCCACGACGGGACTGGTCTGGATGGGGCTCACCATAGGCTGCGCACAATGCCACACCCACAAATTCGACCCGATCACCCACACCGATTTCTACGCGCTCATGGCCTTGCTCAACAACGCCGACGAACCCGAGACCGAGGTGCCTGATCCGGTCCTGACAAAACAGCGAGAGGAAATTGAAAGCCGGATCGCGAGCCTCGAGAGCAAGGCCGTCGCGGCGATGGATGAGGCCAAATACCAGGCCTGGCTCGCCTCGCTGCGCTCCCAATCCGTTTCCTGGACCGTCCTGCCCCCGCTGACCGCGAAGTCAAATCTGCCCCTGCTCGAGATCGAGCCGGACCATTCCCTCTATGCGAGCGGCGACTTCACAAAACGCGATGTCTACGAAATTACCCTCGATCTTGCGCCTCTCGGCGGCGAGGCGATCACCGCCCTGCGCCTCGAGGCCCTCCCGGATCCGCGCCTGCCCGCCAGGGGTCCGG
>CALDKL010000181.1 GCA_937898895.1 uncultured Verrucomicrobiae bacterium
CAATACCCTCACCGGCACGATCACCGTCACCGGCGGATTGCTCGGAGTGAACGGGGACGCCGACTTCGGCACGGCCTCGCAGGTGCTTCTTCCGGGCGGTGGTCTCGGGGTTTTCGAAAATTCCTTCACCTCCAACCGCAATCTCTCCTTCCACGGAGGAAATGGCTGGCTCGACGTCTCCCCTGGCCTGACCTTCACTCAGGGGAGTTCGTCCACCTACGACGGCACGAGTTTCCTCATGAAGCGTGGCCTCGGCACCGTGGTCCTCAATGGTGAGAATGCCCAAACGGGAATCTGGATCGGGGACGGGGTGCTTCAGATCAACCGCCAGGAAGCCATCGGCAACATGGCGGAAACCGGGGCGGATCGATTCCAGTTTGGCGCGGACTTCTCGCCAGGGGGCGGCACCGCCAGTCGCCACCTTGGCGGCACGCTGCGAATTCAGTTCACTGGTGCGAGCAACCGGGGTTTGACGTTCAACAACAACGGATCCACCAACTATTCGGGGGGGATTGATGTGGTCGGCGGCAACGTATTCACGCTCAATGGAGTGATCCAGCAGGGTTCGGAATTCGACCACGGCTTCAAGACAGGGGCCGGAACGCTCTTTACGACGGCAAACAACACCGCTCGTCGCCTGGCCATGGTGGATGGGGTCTGGCAGTTTTCCAACAGCACCCCCTGGGCCAACAACATTACTTCGGGAACCTCTACCGAAATTCAGATGATGGGCGGCACCCTGCACGCCATCAATACCGGAGCCGACATTGCGGTGGCGAATGGCTCCGGAGGCACGACGAACTACAACTATGGCGGCGGTCTGCACCTGCGCATGAGCAGCGGAGCCGGGTTTGATGTCACCTTCGATGCCGATGCGTTGATCCGGCAGAATCAGGGAACCCTTGTTCTGGAGACGGGTGCAGGCACAACTCTCGGCGGAGCGGTCGACACGAACGCGGGGCGGCTCCTCGTCACCAATGCGATCAATTCGAGCGTGGCTCGCGCCTCGGCTTTGACCAACGGCATCTTCGCCGCCCACCTGATCGGGGCAGACTCCTCCGGCACCGCCTTTTTCCTGGAGAATGACGCTACCAATGGTTTCCGGGCCTATTCCGGTGCCACCACCGGGACGCTGGCCGGACTCAACGCCACGGGGATCGGAGAGATTCTCGCGGATCCGATGCTGAGCGGCACGAACAACAGCATTTACGCCTTCCGCGCCTCCTCGAATATCAGCGGCGGCACCTTGCGAGTCACGGCAATCGACAACCTCCGCGACGGCGGCATCCTGATCAATGGGAGCCATACGATCAGCACCCACCTGATCTTTGACCCGACTTCCGCGACCTCGCCGGGGACGGGGACGACTGCGGAAGGGCTCGTCTATGTCAAAACGGGAGAAACCGCCGCGATCAGCGGAAACATCACGGCGAACGCCTTCACGAAGTTCGGCGACGGCACCCTTGTGCTCGGCGGCAACAACCTCATCGCGGGCGATGTGAGTGTGCAGGATGGCATCCTGCGCCTCAGCGGGAGCAGCCCTCTCAGCCCGATGAACAGCGAGCTGAACCTCAACGGTGGAGCGACGCTCGATCTGAATGGCACTAGCATCTCAGTGGAAACCTTAGATTCAAACAATCGGCGCGTCGATTCCGCCACGGTAGGCGGACAGGTGACGAATACCTCCGGCACCTTGGCCACCCTCGCGGTGGCGAGCGGTACGACCAGCGCCATCAATTTTGCCGGCACGATCAACGGCAACCTCCGGCTGATGAAGGCGGGAACGGGAGTCCTGAATATCGACGGGTATCGTCCCGGCACACCCGATTCAGGGAACAACACCTACAGCGGTGGAACGGCAGTCTTCGGGGTCAATACGACGGGCGGTATCAACCTGAACAACGCCACCACTGGCTTCGGCGGTTTTGGCGGCGCGGCCATGGGCGACGTCGATCTCTACAGCGGCACCCTGGGTCTGCTCTTCAGTGGCAACTGGGTCGGCGTCCCGACAGGAAGTGCTCCGGTCTACAACAATCTCGCTGTCAAATTTGGTGCGGAGTCCGGCAACGGCATGACCGTCACCGTCAGGGGTCCGGCGACGATCAATGTCAATCAGGTCGCGGGAGCCGGGATCGGACAGGGGAACCTGATGCAGATCGGCGATCTGAACGTGAGCAACAATACCCTGGCTCTCTCTGGCGGCAACTTCTACCGCCTCCGCGTTGCGGGAACCACGACTCTGCAGGGGCTTTCCGCCACTTTCCATACCAACAGCGCCTCCACTGCATTCCAACTGGACGGCAAAGTTACGGGCGCGGGGACCCTCGTCAAGACAGGAGATGGCACGATGCCTTTCCTGATCCTCTCGAATCCCGCGAACGATTTTTCGGGTGGCCTCAACATCCTTGGCGGGGATGTCCAGAACCCGAATGCGACGGCCAACACCCTGGGTTCCGGTCCGGTGACGGTGTTTCCGGAAGGGACTCTGCACCTCGCCGGAAATGGCGGGGTCATCGGGGCCAACCTGCGGACGCTCAGTCGCGTCAATGCGATGGGTGCAGTGGCACTGGATGAGAATTTCAATCCCACCGTTCTGACGTCCTCAAACTTCAGCAGTGTCTACAACACGACGCTCCAGTTGGGGCAACAAATGTTCAGTCAGGCGCTCGATCTCTCCACCATTGGCGACGGACGTGCCTTCCTTGGTTCCGGGATGGTGATCGATCCGATCCGATATCTCGCTCCGACCCTGGGTGCAGGGGTGGCGGATGCGTGGAATCCCGGAGTGGGGGTCTATCGCCTCGTTGGCGGGGTTACCAATTTCGCGCTCGAGGGCCCGAACAATGTCCTCACCGGCACCAGCTTCCTTCAGGTCGGTCCGCAGCGGAACATGGTCCTCGGCACGACCCTCAACAGCGGAAATGGCGTCTACATTCGCAATTCCAACAACTACTCGGGCGGTACCCAGATTGCCGAAGGAACTATTCTGATTTCCGAAGTCGGAGGTTCTCCGGTCGCGGAGACCGCGTTCGGCAGTGGCTCCATCGAGGTCTACGGCGAGCTTCGTTATTCCGGATCACTCGGGTCGAATTGGAACGCGATCGGCAGTGCTCCGATCAATTCCGACATCCGCCTCCGTCCCGGCGGTCTCGTCCGTCTCATCGACGGCAATTCACAGGGCAGTGGCGGAAACCTGGTGACAGGGGATCAGGGCCGATGGGGAGATGCCGTCGGTATCGACCTCAATGGCGGTCAATTCCGGCTCGACGGCGCAGCGAACTGGAACACGGTTGAAACAATCGGCGACGTGACGGTGCGCAAGGGCGGGATCATCACTGTGGCCAGGGCCACGACGGCTTCGAGTGCCCAACTGAATGTCGGCAATCTTGATCGCTTCGAACAGGGGACCCTCACCATCAACTACAACAACGGTTTCCTCGGTACGAATCTCACGACACCGCTTAGCTTCGAGCGGCTCACGGCCACGCAGATCGATGGGGTCGTGATCGGCTCCGCTCGCAGTGGCACGACCACCAACGGAGCCGGGGTGATCAATAGCGGGATGGTGGCTCCGTGGATCGTCGACCGCGTCACCCATAGCTACCTGGGCTATGATCCCACCGGCACCGGCACGGGCTTCCAGCCTCTCGTGGGGGCGGCACCGGGCGCCGGGCAGGTGGCCTACAACAAGATCGTTTCGGGTGCCCTTAGCGCTGGCGGACTCGTAGCAGGCGACATTGCGGACCTCACCACCGCTGCGAAAACACTCGCCGACAACCCGACAGTTTACGCCTTGCGTTCGAATCAAAACATCAGCCCCACGGCGACCAACAACACCCTGACGCTGTCCTCCGGCGGATGGATTCTGAACGGCGGCACGATCAACCCGACCGGAGCCGTCACGGCCGGAGTGCTAAGCCCCATGACCGTCAACTTCGGACCCGGCGGAGCCGGAGAAGCCATCATTTACAACGGCGGCAATGCGACCTTGCAAGCGCAGATCGTGGCGGCGCAGGGCCTCACCAAATTCGGCGCCAGCACTCTCACGGTGAATTCCATCAATCCCGGTCTCGGGGGCACGGTTGCGATCAACGAGGGTACCATCGTCGCGCGGGTCCCCTTCAGTGGTACGGGGACCCCCCTTTCCACGGGGGTATTCAACGGCAGGGATGTGATTCTCAACGGCGGCACCCTGCAACTCGATCCCTTCCTCGCGAATGCGGCGGGAACAGCGTCTGAAATTGCCTCCAACGTCCGCGCGACCGCCCTGTTCGACAGCAATATTATCGTGCGCGGAGATGCGAGCCTGAACAACAACGGCCAGTCCAACTACGTCCGCATTCCCGGCCTGACCTTCGAGAACGGAGGTGGGGCATCGGCGATGAATGGAAACGGGGTCATCTCGCTCAACCTCCAAAACGGACTCTGGGTAGATGGCACCACCACGCTGATCCCGCAGGCAGTCTTCAACATGACCTTCAACGCCTTTGCCCAGTCGACCTTTGCGGGCCAGGTCACGGGCGCTGCTGACCTCGAGAAGTTCGGCAATGGCACGATGACCTTCCTCAACGCGGCCAACAACTATTCCGGCGGCACGATTGTTCATGGCGCCACTGCGGCCACCGCCGCCAGTATCGTGGCTTCGGCGCTTCGCGGTGCGGGCACTCCCTTCGGGAGCGGAGCGATCACGGTGAATCCCGGCGGCCTGCTCCGGATCACGGACAATGCGAACATCGCGAGCAACCCCGTCACCCTCCGATCCGATGGAATCGGCCTCGCCGGGCTCGGTATCGCTCACAACGGAGCGCTTCCGACCATCCTCACGACGGGTACCCCCGCAGCCGGTCAGGTCAAGATCGAGTCGACTGGTCCCTTCGGCGGGGTGCTTGCCCTCGACTACGGATACTACAGCCGGGATCTCGACCTCGCATCGATCGGGAATGGCGACTGGTGGCTGGGAGGTTCACTCTCCGCAGAGACGTTCTATTTCAACGACACGCTCGGCGCGAACAGCAATGGTCGGTACCAATTGGGCGGCGGCGGTAACCAGAGCAGCATCAACTTCGGTTCCGTGTTTGTCAGCGGTGCCCGGACCACTCTGTTCGAGAATCTCTTCTCCGGTGGCACCTCCAATTCCGTCCGGGTCGAGGCGGGAGCGCTCACGGATGAACTTTTCGCCAACGGACCTTCCTTCGTCAACGGAAACGCGGGCACGGTCGTCCTGCCGACCCGGAACACGGGGCTGGTTGGCGACGTGCGAGTCAATACCAACACGAGCCTGGCGCTGGGGAACAACTTCGCCCTGGGCAGCGGGCGACTCGTCCTCAACGGGGGCAATTTGCGTTACGACGGATTTGCTCCGAACAACTATCAGACTACCAGCATCACCATAGACAACGATGTGCTGCTGCAGGGAGACTGGAGCACCACATCGGGCAACGAACTCGTCATCAACGGCAATGTGGCGATGCACGACGGCACGGCCGGGGCGACCCGAATCTGGAACCTGACCGGCACGGGCGCGATGGCCGTCGGGCTCACGGCGGCCTCTTCGACCCATGGAGTCATCAGCGGGTTGGCTGGTTCGAATCTGATCAAACGCGGGGCACAACAGGTCTCCTTCCGCGGGATGAACACCTATCAGGGCTTCACCCAGATTGACCGAGGTCAGGTGGTCGTCGTTGGCGATGTGGCTCCGAATGTGGCGGGGCCGCTGGGGGTGAGCAATTCACCTCTCGTCCTCGGCGTCGAATCCGCCAACAATGCCGGCAGCCTCGGCATCGGTGGAAAATGGACCGTGGGTCGCGATATCGTGGTCGGTTCCGCGCCCGGCACGGGCATCAATCTGATTGAAGCGAGAACGAATGAACGCGCCATTGTCTCGGGCGGCATTTCCGTCGCCTCTGGCGCGATCCTCACCCTAGGCGCTCAATCGCCCAGCAACACCATTGGCCAGAGCGGAGTGCTGGAGCTTCGCGGGCCGATCAGCGGGGCGGGTGCCGTTGTTTTCGGCACCACCGCTGCGGCCACCAGTTTCGGTGGCATCGTCGCGCTCACCGGCAATTCAAACGGCTACGGCATCAACACCTTCTCCGGAGGCACGACCTTCAACACGACGCGGGTGCAGATTGGTGGCGATACCCTGTATTCGGGACCCGCCACAAACCCCGTCATCGTCAGTGGTCCACTCGGAACGGGTGCGATGACCTGGACCGGCGGTGAGGCTGGAAACGGCTTCTCCATCGAAGCGACCGGAGGAGACCGGACCATCGTCAATGCCTTCGCGGCCACCTCTACGGCGGGCAGCGCGAACTTCCGTTTCATGGGGCACGAGGCGCTGACCTTCACTCGGGATTGGAATATCAATAGCGATACGGATGCGACGACGGTTCGCAGCCGAACCATCGTGGTGAACAACTCCTATGATCCGATCACGTTCTCCGGCAATCTAAGCGCTTCCGGCGTTACCGGTGCCAATCTCGTCAAAACGGGCGTCGGCCTTCTCGTGCTCAGCGGCACCAACACCCAGGCCAACCTCCTGGCGACCGATGGTAACTACGGAACGGGCATCTTCATCGACAGTGGCGTGGTGCGGGTCGGGGCGGATGCTGCCCTCGGCTCCACGGCAGTTCTTGCTGCGGCCGGTCCGCATTTGGCCGGACCCGCCGATGTTCGGCTGCGCGGAGGCACCCTTTCGATCTCGAGTGGGTTCACCACCGCTCGGCAGGTCATTCTGACCGCTGCAAACAGCGGCATTGATGTTGCGGCGGGTCAGACCCTGACGCTTTCCACCCAGACGGCGGGTGCCTTTTCACTCGTCAAGACGGGCCTTGGCAGCCTGGCCCTGAACAACAGCGCCAACACCATCACCGCCCTCACCCTCGGGGGGGCTCAGCAACTCAATCCCGTGACGGGCCTTTACAGTCATATCGGCGGCACCGTCTCGACCACGGCAACCTCGGGGACTCCCTTTGGCACCACCTCGGTGACGATCCACAGCGGCACGCTCTCCCTGGCCGATGCCGCAGCCCAAGTCCTGACGATACCAACGCTCACCTATGGGGCGGCAGGCCAGATCTCCACAAATGGAGCCGACGTCTTCACGGCGACGGCTCTGACGCGAGGAAACACGTTCAATTCCGTGAACTACGGCACCCTGACGCTGCTGCCTTCGGCATTGGCGAATCTGGGTGTTTCCGAGCGGGTCACCACCGGCACGGCGCAGACCGTGGTCAATGGCACCCTGGCGACTCCATCGGTCTTCGCCCGCCTCGACGGGGTCAATCAACCGGCCACCTTCGTCACCTTTGCCGGCGGAACAGGGTTCAGTCCCGCTACCTACACGCTTGGGTCCAATCTCAACTCCACTGGCGTCGCGACCGACCTCACCGATGTCGGGATTACCGGCGATACACTGAGTGCGGCGGTCACCGACGTGTATGCCCTGCGCACCGCTGGCAACATTGCGGTGGGGACCGGAAGCTCCCTCCGAATCGGAAACGGGGGACTCATCCTGAACCCTGGCACGGGCAATGCCCCGATCAGCATCGCGCCGAATCTGCTCTTTGGAACGGGTTCGGGTGCCTTGTTGACCGAGGCCATCGTGTATGCGGCGGACACCACCGGTGCCTCCGTGCTTTCGGGAACTCTCACGGCACGCGACTTCACCAAGACCGGACCGGGAACCCTGGAGATCGCCGGGGCGTCCAATTCGCTCAGCACCAATGCGACGCGCCTTCCCGTGGTGAGCGTCCAGAACGGAACCCTGCGTTTTGCCTCGTCCGCGGCTCTGTTCAGCAACGCAAACCGCACCCTCGCGGTGAACAATGTCCTCGGCGACTTTGTGCTGAATGTGAATGAGGCAGGGGTGCTGGATCTGAACGGGGTGAATACCAGCCTGGGAGGTCTCTCCGGCAATGGCACGATCACCAGTGGAGTAGCAGGGCCCGTGAATCTCGCCGTCAAAAACGGATTTGCGGTCGATCCGACCTTCGCCGGATCGATCACCGATGGAGTCGGAACAGTCAGTTTCACCAGGACCGGCAACGGAATTTTGATTCTCACGGGGCACAATGGCTACACCGGCGGCATGAAAGTCCAGGCGGGCAGGGTGACCAACGCGGCTGGCAGCACCGGTGCGCTGGCGGCAGCTGGATGTGGAGGCGCAGCAACGAGCGCTGGAGCATGCCGACGGCCTCAGCCACGGCAAGGCGCGGCATCTCATCCGTCTGGTCAAGGCGTGGCGGAACGCGGTGCAGGTGCCACTCAGCGGCTTTGCCATCGAACTCCTGGTGGTGGAGTTCCTCCTGGTCTGGATCTACCGCCGCCGCAGTCTCCTCTTCTACGACTGGATGGTGCGCGATTTCTTCTTCTGGCTCGCGGCACAAAGCGGCCGCTCGCTGCCGGTCCCT